>JAAZVO010000244.1 GCA_018623405.1 Crocinitomicaceae bacterium | reverse complement strand
GGATAATAGATGGTTTAGTGAAGTTCAACTTTTTGAGGATAGATGGCAAGCTGAATTTTCAATTCCATTTAAGTCAATTAGATACAATGTAGAAAACCAAGAATGGAATTTCAATTTCATGAGAAGGTCCTTACAGGAAAATGAAAGGTCTACATGGGGACCGATTCCAATAAATTTCGAGCCGCCAAACCTTGCATTCAATTCCCCCATCACATTCAACGAACCATTACCTGATGCAGGCTCCAACATTTCAATTATTCCAAGTGTAACAACAAATATTTCGAAGGATTTTCAAAATCAAAAAGACGTTCAAACCAAAGTAGTTCCAAGTGTTGATGGGAAAATTGCTATTACCCCATCCTTAAATTTAGACCTTACTTTAAATCCTGACTTTTCACAAGCAGAAGTTGATGTTCAGCAAACTAACCTAACTAGATTTGAACTGTTTTTTCCGGAAAGAAGACAGTTTTTTATAGAAAACAGCGATCTATTTGAAACCTTCGGCTTTAGGCAAATAAGACCTTTTTTCTCAAGAAGAATTGGCTTGAATAATGGCAGAACAGTACCAATAATTGGAGGTGCTAGACTAAGTGGAAAACTCAATAATAATTGGAGAATAGGTTTAATGAATATGCAAACCGAAGGAAATCCAAACCAAGGCATTGATGCGCAAAACTATGCTGTTGCTGCTTTTCAAAGAAAGATTTTTGCTCGCTCAAATATTGCAGGAATATTTGTGAACCGTCAAAAATTTGGTACTACAGGACTTTCGCCAAATGATTACAATCGAATTGCAGGGTTAGATTACAACATTGCATCAAAAGACAATAAATGGAGGGGAAAACTGTTTCATCACCACTCATTTCAGCCCAACAATCCTCACAGATCTTTTGCAAACGCAAGTTGGTTGGCTTACAATAACAGAAACTGGTTTGTGATGTGGAATCATGAATATGTGGCAAAAAACTACCAGGCAGATGTTGGATTTTTAAGAAGAAACAGAATGTATAACCCTATAACTAATGATTTTATGCGATTAACTTACCTTAGGTTAGAACCTATGGTGAGGTTTAATTTATTCCCTAAAAAAGGAGTAATCAATAGGCATGGCCCTGAAATCTATATGGACTATTACACAGATGTTAATCTTAATCCAACCGACAATTTGGTTAGGTTTTCTTACTTGGCAACCTTCAACAATACAAGCACCTTAAGTGTAAGATATGGTGAAGTTTTTACAAAATTGTTCTTTCCTACTGATGTTTCATTTACTGATAAAGTACAAATTCCGGCAGGAAATTACAGATACAATACCTACGGGTTAAATTACAGAACTGATTTTAGGAAAGATATTCAAGCCTTTGTAAGTTTATTTTCAGGAGATTATTATACTGGAAAAAGGTACTCATTAAATAGCAGTTTAACCTACAGGTTAAAACCATATGCTATTTTTTCTTTGAATTATGAAAGAAATCAAATAAACCTTCCTGAGTTTACCTCTCCTGCAATTTTGAATTTAATAGGTCTTCAAGCAGATGTATCTTTTTCTACTTCTGTATTCTTCAACACCTTTTTACAATATAACTCCCAAATTAATAACCTTAATATCAATACAAGGCTACAGTGGCGTTTTAAACCAATGAGTGACTTATACTTGGTTTACTCAGAAAACTATTACCCTCATTTGGCAATAAAAAATAGAGCTTTAGTACTAAAGTTTATCTATTGGCTTACTCTCTAATTTAAGAAAGCCCAACTAAAACCAAGTCTCAGGCTAAAATCATGAAAGGGATAATTTTGAGCAACATAAAAATTATTGCCTGTAAAACCTTGGTTAATATGGCACGCTTTGATGTAAAACCTTGCAGATTTCACTTTTGCAGCTGCAAACAAATCTACGAACGGGTAGTTTCCTAAGTTAGCCCCTGAAGAGTTTAAAAAGAATTGTCTTGTTAATGGTGAAAATCCATAGCCCTTATACTTTGAAGCATAAAAAACATCAAAGCCTAAATTAAAATGTAAATGGTGGTCAAAAATCCACCCTCTTAAATAAAACCGATTAAATAAGACAAAATTTGGTAAAGGAAAAAGATTAGCGTTAGCAAAAGTTTGATATTTTAATTTAGTCTGCCAAACCAACCTTTTCATTTGAAAATCGCCTTTAAATTGTGCAAAAAAGAATTCGTCATTAGTATTTGATTGTGTTGCAGAAAATGGTGAATCAAAATAAACACCATTATTAAAAAGACCTGAGCCAATTTCAAAGTCAATAACATCCCTAATTTTTATACCACCAGTAATTTGATTTAATTTTTCCTTTTGGAAATTATTTTGAATTTCTAGTTGGTTAGCATAAAATGTATTGAAAACAAAAGGAACTCTAGCAACCAAGGTATTGTAGCTAAAGTTTAAACCTATTTGATTTGTTAATGGCAAATAACCATTTAATATTAATTTTCCATCACCACCATTATAACCTGCAAGTACTTGCTCATACTTAGAGTCTATCTTGAGAATTTTAAAAAGATTTACTTCTCCGTTTACGCCTACAATTTGATTTTGAAGTGTTCTAGACTCATTATATGTACCAATTTCAATAAACTGTTGTTGTAAAAAGCCGTTTAATTTTAATGTATTTGAACTAAAATCAATTCCAAATTTGTTATCTATCTTTTCATAATTCCACTTAGACCAAAGCTCAGTACCTTCAGAAATAGTTGAACCTAAATAATAGATGCTATCGGTATTTAAATCTGTAAATAGACTATTGAATTGATAAAAATTAAAAGTCTGATAAGCTTTTAATTCATGGTTCTTTATTGTGGATGAATCTTTTGCTCCATCAAAAAAGGTATAGTAATGATTAAAATGATACTCTCTTTGTTCAGACTTATTTGATGCATTTGTATGGAAAACGGGAATTAAATTCCGTGAAAAGGTATTATTTAAAAAAAGTGAATCAGCGGTTATTCCACCATTTTCAAGAATATTGGTTCTATTAAAATAAAAAGCACCGTCTAAATAGTATTTTTCATTTTTTGAATGGTAATTCCCGAAAAGATAAAAATTTCTTATTTGTGTTCTTTGTCTATCATAAAAACCTAATGAATTTTGAGATTGGTATTTAAACCCAATATTTTTATTAGAATCTAAATTTTGAACATGAATTACTGAAAACCGCTCTTCTTCTTGAGTGCCATTTAAATAAGAAAATTCAGTTAAAGCTTTGTTTACTTTATACTGAGGAGAATTTAGTGGTGAAAATCTAAAATTATTTAAATGGTCAAAGTTTCCTACAAAACCAATGGTTTGAATATTTTTCTGAAATTCCAATGAGTACTGAGGAGTTCCAATATTCCCCAAATTAACTTGAAAATTATTAAAATACGGGTGGGTATTTATTACACTATTAGTAATAGTATCAATAAATTCAGTTGAGTTATTATTTAAAAATTCTTGTTGATAGTAAACCTTTAGATTGCTATAAACAGAATCTTTATGTTCAGGTGCAACAAATTGCGCATTAAGCACAATTGATAAAAAAATAAAAGCTAAAATTAGGAATTGCTTCACTTCGAAAATTCAAATATAACGCGAGAAAGCATATCAAAAAAAAAGCCTTCCAACAGAAGTTGAAAGGCTTTTGAAGATCGGCGACGACATACTCTCCCAGGTGTTACCCTAGTACCATCTGCGCTATTGGGCTTAACTGCTCTGTTCGGAATGGGAAGAGGTGATCCCCAACGCAATAATCACCGTAAATCTTTATCCCGATTGCTCGGGAAATATTTTAAACATATAGGGAATTAATAGAACTCATTATTTAAGGATACCTTCGATCGAAAGCTACGGGTAATTAGTATTGCTCAGCTTTGACATTACTGCCTTTACACTTGCAACCTATCAACGTCATCGTCTATAACGACCCTTAAAAGAAATCTCATCTTGAGGTCAGTTTCGCACTTAGATGCTTTCAGTGCTTATCTGATCCGAACATAGCTACCCTGCGATGCAGCTGGCGCCACAACAGGTGCACTAGAGGTTCGTCCATCTCGGTCCTCTCGTACTAGAGATAGATCCTCTCAAATTTCTAACGCCCACAACAGATAGAGACCGAACTGTCTCGCGACGTTCTGAACCCAGCTCGCGTGCCACTTTAATGGGCGAACAGCCCAACCCT
>JAAZVO010000243.1 GCA_018623405.1 Crocinitomicaceae bacterium | reverse complement strand
GGCTGACCTACTAAGTTCCACCACATATCACCTCCTGTTTGTATTAGGGCGCGGGTATTATTGATATCTAACTCAGTGGCTGCAGTAGCAGGTGAGCAACTTGCAGCTAAACTTTTGGTTTGCTTTGTGCTTTTTGTTCCCCCCTTATATTCAGCTGCACCTGCAGAGCCAATGAAAAATAAGGTTGCAAAAAGTGTAATATATATATTCCTCTTCATATTTATTTCCTATTAGCTATTAGAAGTTAAACATTACACCCAACCTAATTCTTCTTGGAAGAGCGAAGTTTCTTGGGTCGTTTAGTTTCATTATGTATAATTCGGTAAATGCTTGCGTATCGTTTTGCGCAGCAACATCTTGTTGGAATTGTGCAGCATTAAGATAACCATCATCATCTGGGTTACCTGTAAACCTGTAAACGTTTGTTACGTTCATTGAGTTTAATACGTTAAGAATTTGGAAGTAAACATTAGCAGTGTAAGACTTTTGTTTATCGCCCTCACCAAAATTTAATTTCAAGTCTCGGTCAATCCTAGCATCCATCCTTAACTGCCAAGGTAATCTTGCACCATTGATAGAACCATCTAAGATATAGTTTTGACCTGAAAAGAATGCTGCACCGGTAGCAACACTTGAACCGTTGTACGGAGTACCAGAACCTGCATTAATAATGAAGTTAGCTCCTGTGTTTGCCAATATTTGTTTTCCTTTAATAACCGGACCATTATAGTCTTTTCCTGAGGCAAACCTGTAGTCTGTTGTAACGATAATGGTGTGTCTTTGGTCGTAGTTTAATGGATTGGTGGTTCTTAAATTATCTCTACCGGCTCTAACAAGAGAAAGAGCAGTATTAGGATCAGATCCTGTACCTTCAGCAAACTGAAGCGTATAAGAAGCCTTCATCCAAATGTTTCCTGTTCTTCTTAAATCATATGTAACAGTTAAACCTTTTACAGTACCAAAGTCGATGTTATCATAGGTTCTGTATTCTCTTGGGAACGCTTGTGCTCTTTGAACTAATTGCACTTGATCTCTCATCTCTCTGTAGAAAGCAGAAAGTTTTAAAGATGAAGTGTTGGTTAGTTTTTGTTGAAAACCTATTTCATAATCAATAGTTCTTTCAGGTTGAAGATTTGGATTATTAATAGTGTATGACAAGTTCTCTAAGTAAACATATTGGTGCGGATCCATCCTAAGACCTGTAGTTGGTCTTTTTGTTAAGATGTCGTAATGTGCAAAGAATAATGCTTCATCAGATATAGGAAATGAGAATGAAATTCTTGGCATGAATATGTTTTGAGGAGTATAATCTTCGAAAGCTTCAGGACCAATCTCAAGTGAAGAGGTTTTGTCTTTATCTACTAATAAAGGAGCAATTCCTGAAGATGTTTCTAAAGATTGTGGATCAGTAATTTCAATTCCTTCTGCATTGTACCAAGTTGTTCCATTTCTATAACCTGTAATAGATTTTGGATCTTGAATGTCATCAACATAAACTACATAGTCGTCGCCAATATTTTCAGGGTGCGCTCCATCAGCTAATTCAAGCGCTTCTTCTTCACCAGCTTTAACTGTTGGGAATAAAACAAAAGGGTCTCTTAAAACTGGTTGGTTTGCATCAAACCTGTCAATTCTTAAACCTACGTTGAATACAAGATCATCAAAAGAAAATTTATCTTGAATAAAGCCTGCGATATAAATTGGTCTAAAAGCACCAACGGGTCTAGTAAAGTTACCGAACTCATCCCTTGCGGTAAAATAGTCTTCGAAAGTAGGGTTTTGGCTTTGTTTTTCTCCAAAGTGGTTGTAACCGTAATAATTATATTGACCTCTTGGAATGTAGAAACTTAATAATTCATCTGCACTAAAATAGCTCATTGACAAATCTTCAGGGTTGTAATTGTCAAAATCAAGGTCATCAACACCATCGGTATCAAAACCTTGGTTAGCTCTTAAATTATAATCGAAGAATGATTGATTTTCTCCTGAAGTAGCATCATAAGCTCCAGGTGAAGAGTTTAACCTATCGTAGCTAAACCTCTCTTGACCAAAAACTTCATCAATAATTGGGTTAGAAAAATCTAAGTTTTGAATGTGAACATTGGTTAACTGACGGCCAACTTCCCAAAGTGAGGCAGGAGCCACAGAAAAACCTCTATCCGCTCTTTGTTCATACTCAAAACCAATTAATAATGAGTGGTCTCCAATATCTGCTGATCCTTGAGCAGTAAATCTTAATTGAGAATTATCAAACTCTTGGAAGTTGTTGTATTGACGGCCAATTGGGTTATAAAGGTTGTAAACATTTCTTGGAAGGTCACCATTTCTGATACCTCCATTTGTTTGAAGTGCAACTAAGTCTCTAAGAAAATCATTTTGCTGAGCAGTAGTGGGGTCATCTGCTAATGCACGGTCAAAAAGAGGATTTTCATCTTCATCATAACCTTGCCATCCATAAGTTTCATAATAATCGTTAATAATTCCTGCAATTACAGGATTAGACTCTCCTGGGGTAAACCCAATTAAAGTATCAACAAAAGTTTGTTGTATGAAACCCAAACGACCCGTAGCTGAATCTGTTCCTAATGATGTGTAGTCGAAGTCTCTAGCATTAAATCTCCTAAAGTTACCATAATGTCCATACTTAAAGAAATCTCTACCATGGTCAGGGTCTTGCAATCTAGTTACATCTTGAGTATAATCGAACTGAATAGAGTAGAAAGCATTTTTGATATTTGACGCTTTTGCATTTTCATCGCCTTTATCAGAATAGAAACGCTGGGTGAATCTACCAAAAACCCTCCAAGTGTAATCTAGCCTTTCTCCGTTATTTTGTGAATTGAAAGGAACGTTACCTTCGTTATAAAGCAATCTTTTACTGTAGTTAAATGTACCTCCAACTGTTAAGTTAGTTTTAGGACCTGTATTAAAATCTAATTTTGCGTTTAAGTTTAAACTTTGAGAATTGGTATTTTGTGTCGTTCTGATTTTATCAAAATCGCTTAACCTCAAATACTCCGCATTTTGAAAAACACCTGTTCCGGTAGGAGCGGGTCTTAAAGGATCTTCCTCAAGAGAAGCAACCACATCGTCTTTAGCTTGCCAATAACCAATTACAGATGGTCTTGGATCCACAATTGCAGTACCATTTCCAGCCAAGAAAAAACCTAGAAATGGTTCAGTTTTTTTACCTTCTTGGTCCTTCTTCATAATTAATGGGCCGGTTAAACTGAACTCAGCTAAGTTGTAACCGAATTTATCTAAACCAACTAAATTATCTCCAAATTTATAACCTGAAGTTACGTATTCAAACCCACCATGATATTCTCTTGAAGGACCTCTAGTGGTAATACTAACAACACCACCTGTAACATCACCATATTGAGCAGGGAGTCCACCCATAAGTACCGATACTTGTTCAATTGATGATTGAGGTAAAGCTGAAGAACCTCTAACCTTTATACCATCAATAAAATAATAGTTTGCATCAGAACGGGCACCTCTTAGATACTGATTTCCTGAACCGTCATCATTTGAGTAAACACCTCCTACAGTTTCTGCAATAGCTCCTGCTGAACGGCCCGGCATCCTAAGAATATCTTCTTTAGTTACAGTACCTCCACTTGTAGTGTTATCCTTGTCAATCAGAGGAACAGTGTATTCAACTACCTCAAACTCTTCAATTTCAATGGCTGTAGATTCCATCTCGATATCCAAGAAGCTAATCTTATCAGCGTTAACTACAACTCCATTTATTTGTTTGGGTTTGTAACCAACAAATTGAACTTTAATGTCGTATTGTCCAGGTGGGAGTGGTTTGATGAAATATTTACCATCGAAATCAGTAGCACCTCCGGCCTTCTGATTTCCGTCCATTTCTACAACAACATTCACAAAGGGGAGTGGTTCTCCGGTGGAAATATCAATTACTTTTCCTTTTAAACCTCCTTGACCAACTTGTGCATATAGCTGCACAGAAAATAACACTATTGCCAAGGCTAGCATTCTTCTTAACATAAACTTCATTTTTTTGTTACACTTCAATTCGGCGAAGTCCTTAAAAAGGCGGGTAAATATATAAAATTATCAATAGGGTTTATAAATTTTAAACTTAACGTAAACTCAATATTATCAAGCTATGTAAGCTATTTATAAGGTCTATTCATAATAGCATCTAATAT
>JAAZVO010000242.1 GCA_018623405.1 Crocinitomicaceae bacterium | reverse complement strand
TGCTTTTTGGTGGCTTTTTATTTTTTTCAAATCTTTTCTTTGATGTTCCCGGAATAATTGGTGAAAGGCTAATGTATGCTCCATCACTAGGCTTTAGTATACTTTTAGGGATTTTACTGTTTAAATTATATAAATTGAAATTCAAGTTTGCGAAACCTATTTTTTGGTTGCTTTCTATTTCAATTTTTACATTTTACAGTTTCAAAACCATAGATAGAAACAAGAATTGGAAAGATAAAGCTACCTTGTACAGCGCAGATATAGATCATCTTGAGAATTCAGCCAGAGCTAACTTAATTTATGGAGATTTTCTGTTTGGGGAAGCCAAAGAAAAATTGGAAAAAACTGGTTTAACAAAAGAAATTAAAGACCAAATACAAGCTGCAGCCTTTTACTACGAGAGATCTTTAAATGTTGACCCATCTAATTTTACCGTAAAAAATAACTTAGGTTCAATTTATTACTCGTATTTAGCAAAGCCACAAAAAGGAAAACAACTTTTAATTGAAGCCCTAAAAGATGAATACGCAAATTATTATGCTTTCAACAACATAGGTACGATATATGCTGACCAAGGCAAATTAGATTCAGCCATTATTTATTTTAAAAAAGGACAAAAAATTAAGGCAAATAACATTTTCGGCTTAGAAAATTTGGGCTTATCATATTATGAAATTGGACAGCTAGACAGTGCATTTAAATATTTTGAAAAAACTTTACAACTCGATCCTCAAAAAGAATTAATTCACCTTAAAATGGGTGATCTTTTAGTTTCAGTAGGTCAACCAAATGATGCATTAAATTTTTATAACTACGCATTAAGAATAAACCCTAATAATTCAGAAGCATTTCAAAAAAGAGAAAAACTTATCGATAATGAAAATTAGACGTATTTCACAATTATTCTTTATCCTCTTCCCTTTCCTACTAAATGGTCAAATAAAATTTGATTATGATGTTGTTGTGGTTGGAGGCGGAATGAGTGGCTTAGCAGCTGCTTATCACCTAAATGATCAAAAAGGCCTCCTTTTGGAAAAAAATAATCGTGTTGGCGGAAGGGTATATTCAAAAAAGTTCCAAAACATCTCGTATGAGTTAGGCGCTTATGCTGCATACCCAGCACAACTATTGCCCTTTGAATATAACCCAGGCCCTGTTAGCCCCGGAAATGATTCAATTGGAATTTTCTTAAATGAAAAAATCACCAAATGTACTGTTCCATTGGAGTGCATGTATAAAGTTGGTTTTTCTGAAGATGACATCATTAACCTGCGCGAGTTTGATAAGGAAAATGGAATAAATTTTACCGGAATTCCAAATTGGAAAATTCAAATAATGAATGGCTTCTTCAATGTTGTTCAATCAGGAGATATTAGAGATTATAATCCCCTAAGACAGCGTGATGCCTTTATGAAATGGACTACAGACCACTACAACCAAGGCAATAGCGCCTTAGCATACGAATTTAGAAGCAGGTTAAACCATGATGTAAAACTTGGTGCAACAGTTACAAAAATTGAAGATCGCGGTACTTATGTTTACCTTGAATACCAAAAAGATGGCGAAAATTTTTCTGTAAACACTAAATCTGTTGTTGTAACTACTCCTGCTCCCGTAACATTAGAAATTGTAAAAACCCTACCTGAAGAGGTAAAAAATATGTTGATGAACGTAAAGTATAATCCTCACGCAGTTTATGCGGTTATTTGCAATGAAAATAAATTACCAAACTTTAATTATCTCACAACACCAGAGCTTTACTCTTCATACATTCTAAGAGGAACTACATCTATCCCAAACTTAAATGTGTATTATATCCATTTCTCTCATGATAAATCTAAATTAATTGAGAAGTTTAATGAAAAAAGGTTAGACCAATTAGCTGTTGATATTATGGCTACTGTATTTAAAGATTCATTTAAACCTGAAATGGTTGTACACTCCGATTTTTCTTATTGGAATGCGGCAGCAGTAGTTGTTGACCCTGAATATTATGATAGATGGGAAAGGATAATTTTTAATCCCACAAAAAGGGTTTTCTTAGCCGGTGATTATTTAGATCTTTATGGCTTTCCTTTGGGAATAAACGCAGCTATTCAATCAGGAAAACGCGCAGGGAATGAAACACTTGAACTCTTAATGAATGAATAAACTTTTTCAATTTGCAAATAGGGTAATTTCAAGTGTAGAGGCCTCTAAACACCCATACTACTACTATGTATTTGTGTTTGTTTTTTCAGTTTTAGCAAGAAACTTTTTAGAAGTTTTAGCTTATGGAGAAGTTAAGTTATCTGATTGGTATGCACATCTACATTACTCAACTTACTACATTGCCCTTGTTATTTTCCTGTTGCTAGCCTTAGCTTTTGTAACAGGCGAAAAGGTTGCGGTTACAGGAAAAGTAATTCTCACATTTATTCCTATAATAATAATCTGCCCCATAATTGATTTAGTACTTAGCTATGGGTTTGATTTAAAGCAAACTTTGGGATACTTATCTCCGGAACTTCATGGCAATTTCTTTTCAAAATATTTCCTCTACTTTGGAAATAGTATAGGCGTAAACCTAAGTGCTCCCGGAATTTTTAAACTAAACATGGGCCCATCAATAGGTTACAGGGCAGAAGTTTTCTTTGTGCTAGTAGGCTTTGGAATTTATATTGGGGTAAAAACAAAAAGCATAGTTAAATCACTTATTGGTGTTTTATTGATCTACACCCTAATATATTTCTTCTGCTCAACTCCTTTTGTTTTAAAGAACTTTTTAAAACTATCTCCTTATGCTCCACAATTAGTCCCCTACTATTTACTTCTTTCTTTTATTGGGCTTATTCCTATGTTCATAAAGGCCTTCCCCAAGGAAAGTAAGATGATTTTTAATGATTTCCGTTGGTTAAGGCTAGCTTTTTATGAACTCATCTTCTTGTTTGGAGTTGTTTATGGGCTAAAGGAAGGCGGAGTAATCAGGCCATCAACCCTTTATCAAGGGGTTTTTGTATTGATATCAATATTTTTTCTGTGGAAGAATGCTGTGATGGTAAATAACATCGAAGACATAACTATTGATAAAGTTTCAAATTCAAAGCGACCATTAATTACAAAAGCTATAGATTTAAAATTATATCAACAACTAGCATGGTGGATGTCAGGTTTAGGGTTAGTTTATGCTCTTTATGCTGATATTATTATTTGGTATTTCTTAGCGATTTTTTCTTTTAATTATTTCATTTATTCCGCGGGTCCAATTAGGCTAAAAAGAGTTCCGATAATTTCCAAATTACCAATTGCATTAAATATTTTATTGCTCTTTATTCTGGGAAATGTATATACCGGAGTAGGCTTTAGCAATATTCCTGTTGAAGTTGTATTGTTTATTGTTTTGGGTGGCACATTAGCCTTAAACATTATTGACATAAAAGATTTCCAAGGTGATAAAAAAGCCGGCATAAAAACCCTGCCCGTATTAATTGGACTTAAACCCGCCAAACTGCTACTAGGAATATTATTTTTAGGAGGCCACCTTCTCGGGTTTATTTTCACTATAAAAAATGAAACCTACTTTATTTTAGTTGCTCTTGGAATTCTACAGCTTATATCAATTACCTCAAAAAACTACAGCGATAAAAGGGTTGTTGGGTTGTTCCTAGTTTCTATTTTGTGTGTTATTGTTGAGCGTTTTATTTAACTTCTTTTTACAAATGAGTTTGAACCTTGGGCTTAATTGCTTGTACTGAGGAGAAATTAAGGCAAAAAAAAATCCCCCGAAATCGGAGGATTTTGTTGACCCACTAGGGCTCGAACCTAGACTCTTCTGAACCAAAATCAGACGTGTTGCCAGTTACACCATGGGTCAAAGAGGCCGCAAAAATATAAATTTTACGAATAGACAAAATTGAAATCTTAAAAAATCAAATTGCCTAAAAGGCATGAATAGTTAAATTCGCAAACCAAATTTCATAAATCAATGGATTACAAGAAGCTCAACATAGCAGGTGGATGGATAACTTTCTTCATTTCAGCCTTTGTTTACATATCAACAATGGAACCCACCTCAAGTTTTTGGGATTGTGGGGAATTTATTGCCACATCTTACAAACTAGAAGTAGGGCACCCTCCCGGAGCACCCCTATTTTTAATGATAGGCAGGATTTTTAGCATGTTTGCTGACCCTATGAATGCTGC
>JAAZVO010000241.1 GCA_018623405.1 Crocinitomicaceae bacterium | reverse complement strand
CTGCTATAATAAATGCTTCCATTTTATAATTTTAAATTTTAAGTTCTAAATAACCTTAACCATTTGAACTTTTTAGTTGACTAGTTTTAACAATTGAGGTCAATTTTTTTATTATTTCATCGATATCATATAATTCCTTTTCCACATTAATTTCCGTTAGGGAACTAAACTTCAATAGCTTTAGCCAGTAACGTGTTTCTCTTGCTTCTTTTGATGAAATGGAAAGCTTTGCAATGAAATCTTTTCTTGATATTCCGGTAGTAGCCTCCTCTATGTTTGCACCAATAGCAGTTCCTGACCTTAAAAGTTGTTTGCTGATTACAAACTCATTCTCTGCTTTAAGCTTTTTGAATAACTCAATAATTGAAAGGCTAAAATCAAATGATTTTTCTTGAATCACATTCTTCTTCATCTTGAGTTATTTAAAATTTATCATTTAGAATTAACAATTAATTACGTAACACTTTCCCCGTTTTAATTATGCTCTGAAGTCTTTCTAATGTTTTGCGTTTGGTGCATAATTCTAAAAAGGCCCTTCGTTCTAAATTCAATAAATATTGCTCTGATACTTTGGTGGGTTGTGATAAATCTCCTCCACACATTACAAAACCAAGTTTTTCAGAAATGAGTTGGTCGTGTTCTGAAATGTAGTTACCTGCCGTCATCGAGTTTGCTCCGGCATATACAATACCTAAACCTTCTTGGCCAAGCACTTCAATGTCGTTACGTTCTTGAGGTTGGGTATAACCTTTATCTGCCAACTCTAACGCACATTCTTTGGCATAGGCCAATTGGTGTTTTCTAGAAACTATCCATTCGTCAACACCTTCTCGTAAATACCCCAATTCAAAAGCTTCTTTTGCTGAGGTAGCCACTTTGGCCTGACCAATGGTTAAAAACCTGTTTCTCAATTGATTGGTTTTCACATCGCCATCCTTAAGTTCATCAGCTAAGCGAAGGGTAAACTCTTTGGTGCCACCACCACCGGGAATTACGCCAACTCCAAACTCCACCAAACCCATATAAGTTTCTGCATGGGCAACTACTTTATCGGCATGTAAACAGAGTTCTGTGCCTCCACCAAGGGTGAGGTTGTGTGGGGCAGCAACTACAGGAATAGAGGAGTAGCGCACCCGCATCATGGTTTTTTGGAACATCCTAATGGCCATGTCTAACTCATCGTAATCTTGCTCTGCAGCCATCATAAAGATGAGACCAACATTAGCTCCAGCCGAAAAATTCTGACCTGTGTTAGAAACCACCAACCCACGGTAATTGGCTTCGGCAAGGTCAATGGCTTTGTTAATGCCTTGTATAACCTCTGTGCCTATGGTGTTCATTTTGGTATGAAACTCAAGGTTGAGTATCCCATCGCCTAAATCGGTAATGGTGGTGCCTGCATTTTTCCAAATGGTGTTGTTGGGTCGTAAAATATCAAGGTTGATTACCGCATCTTGACCCGGAACTTCTTGATAAGCCTTTGAAAACTGATCGTAAAAGAATTTTTTACCACTTTCAACTTTGTAAAAAGAGGTGTTGGTTGCGAGCATTTCATCTACCCAAGCGGCATATTTAATTCCTTGAGCCTTTAACTCAGCAACAGCTTCTTTAACGCCAATGGCATCCCAAGCTTCAAAAGGACCTAAACCCCAACCAAAACCTGCTTTTACAGCATCGTCAATTTTGTAAACGGCATCGGTAATTTCAGGAATTCTGTGGCTTACATAAGCAAAAAGCTTGGCAAACGTTTTTCTGAAAAACTCGCCCGATTTGTCTTTTGCATTAAAAAGAATTTTGTGCCTTTTGGCCAAGTCATCCGTTGCGCGGGCTGCATCAAAAGATGAAAACTTAACTTTTATTTGAGGCGTGTATTCTAAGGTATTTAAATCGAGCGATAGTATTTCTGATGAACCATCTTCATTCCGTACCTTTTTGTAAAAGCCACTACCGGTTTTGCTTCCTAGGGCATTGTTATCTAATAAGTGTTGCAAATATTTTGGATAGCTGAACCTGGCATTTGCTTCATCATCTGGGCAGTTTTGTTGCACCCCTGTAGCCACTTTGGCGAGGGTGTCAATTCCAACCACATCAGCGGTTCTAAAGGTGGCCGATTTTGGTCTTCCTAAAACAGAGCCGGTAAGTTTATCAACCTCTTCAATAGTTAAGCCTAATTCGGTAATTTGGTGAAACAACTCCATAATGGAATAAACGCCAATTCTATTGGCTATAAACGCCGGAGTATCCTTACAAAGCACCGTTATTTTGCCCAAATATTTTTCGCCATATTCCATCAAGAAATTTGTAATTCCTTCATCGGTTTTTGGGGTTGGAATAATCTCTAGTAGTTGCAAATACCTTGGCGGATTAAAAAAGTGGGTACCCAAAAAGTGTTTTTGAAAATCTTCGCTTCTTCCCTCTGCCATTAAATGGATGGGAATACCCGATGTATTAGAAGTTATTAAAGTACCCGGAGTTCTAAATTGCTCAACCCTTTCGAAAAGAGATTTTTTGATGTTGAGGTTTTCGATAACCACTTCAATTACCCAATCGCAATCTTTAATTTTTTGAAGGTCGTCATCAAAGTTTCCGGTTTCAATTAACCTAACATCTTTTTTACTGTAAATGGCCGAAGGGTTCGATTTTAAAGTGTTCTGCAAAGCCTCATTCACAATTCTGTTTCTAACTGCTTTACTTTCTAGGGTTAAACCTTTGGCTGTTTCTTTTGCGTTTGGCTCTTTAGGTACAATATCGAGCAATAAAACTTTTACGCCAATGTTGGCAAAGTGACAGGCTATTCTTGAGCCCATAATGCCCGAACCTAAAATGGCAACTTTTTTAATGTGTCGGTTCATATGCTAATTCGTTTAAATCGATGTTTTTTAGTTTTTGCATTACTATAAAAAAGGTAGAGAGTTCTGCTTCGGTAAATTTTGAACGCAGTTTTTGGTTGAGGTCAATAACTGTATTTCTTGAAATTGCCCTGCCTTGTTTACCTAATTCGGTTAAATGAACACGGTTAACCCTTTTATCATTGGGGTCGGGTTTGCGTTCAATTAAGCCTTTTTCTTCCATGCTGTTTAAAATTCTGCTTAAACTTCGGGGTTCCATGCCCATCATTGGGCCGAGGCTTGTTGCTGGAGTACCCTCTTTTTCGATACTCAACAAAACATTGCCGACAGCCATGGTAATACCTTCGTTTACAGCTATTTGGTTATAGTATTTTGATATTTTATGCCAAGCCCATTTAAGGTGGTAATCAAATGTTTCTTCTCTAAGCATGCTCAAATATAGAAATAATATGTTATGCATGCAGAGTAAAATGTTAAAAAAATATTAATTGATCAATTCCCTTTCGCTCTTTCAATTATTTGATTGAGCACTTTTTTGCCATCTTCAAAAGAGTTTCTTTTTTGTTCAAATTCAAGCATGTTTGTGGCTTCGAAAGTTGAAGTATCCATGATATAGGTAAAAACAAATTCGCCAGAATCAGTCTCAAAATCTCTTACTTCGCCAAACCTTAAATCGTTGATGGCATAACCATTTTTGTAGGGAACTACGGTGTAAAATCCATCTACAATGGTCATCAGTTTTTTTAAGTCTTTATTGGTTTTGTAGGGCTCTAGCAATTCATGGTTTTTAGCTACATATTTATAGTCAGATGGTAGGTCGTTGTCAAACAAAGAATAGTATCCCATGTGAAACCCGGCCTCAGATTCAGCATTGGCTGTCCAAAGAATGTTGTTCATTGGGGTAGGGCGCGAATCGAACCTTACAATTTTTTCAGGCAAGGTTTCAAAGCTTTTTTCAAATTGGCTATCTACATAAGTTTTATTAACCACAGTAAGAAATAGGTAAGTGGTAGAAATGATAATGCCTATATCATTTAGTCTTTTCCGCCTTGGGTTATCTCTTTTCAATGCCATTGCCCAAATTAAGAAGAACATAAAGGGCAATGTGTACAGCGGATCTACTACAAAAATTGATTTTATGGCCACTCGATATTCTGTGAAAGGCCAAAATAGCATGGTGCCCCAAGTGGTAAAAGCATCTAACAATGGATGGGTGAAAAAGCTCAAGAACATGGCCCACGTCCAATCCAAAAAAGTTGCCTCTTTCTTTTTATAAATTTTGGCAATTAGCCAACCGAGAATAGGAGCAGCAAAAAGACAAAAGGTTATGGAATGGGAT
>JAAZVO010000240.1 GCA_018623405.1 Crocinitomicaceae bacterium | reverse complement strand
GAATTTAAGTTTACTCAAGGTTCGTGGGATAGGGTTGAGACTTCTATTGATGGCGGATTTAAACCAAATAGAGTTATTCAATTTGAGCCAGGTGATACGCTTGCTTTATCAATCGATGGTTGGAGCAACCCTGCTGCAAAAAACTCAACAAAAACAAAAAGTGTGTTTCTTTTTAAAGAAGAGATGCCTTTTCCTCAATTAGATACAACAAGAAATATTTGGGTTTATCTACCTCCAACTTACTATGAAAGTAAACAAAAACGCTATCCTGTTTTATATCTTTTTGATGCACAGAACCTATTTGATGAATCTACGACTTTTGCAAATGAATGGAGAATTGATGAAATTTTTGATTCTCTCTCAAACAAAGGAATTAAGGTCCCAATAGTTGTAGGGATAGAGAATGGAGGCTCAAAAAGAAATTTTGAATATACCCCTTGGCAAAATGAAGACTATGAAAGTGGGGGAGGAAAAAAATGGCTGAGTTTATTGTTAATGATGTTATGCCGGAAGTAAAAAGGCAGTTAAGGGTAAAACGAAGTAGAAAGCATACCTATATTGGAGGTAGCTCTTTAGGCGGATTAATGAGTTTTTACACTTTAATTGAATACAATCATTTTTTTTCAGGAGCACTTGTGTATTCTCCTGCATTTTGGATTAATCCTGAAATTTTTGATTGGGCAACTCAAACTCCACTGAAGAAGAAAACAAAAGTTATTCTAATCTCCGGGGAACTTGAACACCCAATGATTTTAGATGGGCATAAAAAAACGGCTAAGCAATTTAAGCTTGTAGGGTTTAGCCTAACCTTTGAGAGTATTGAACCAAAACGGACTGCATAATGAGAAGTTCTGGAGTCGTATATTACCCTGGAGTCTCGAAAAGTTGCTTTGTCCAAATTGTATTTAGGTAAAAAATAACTCTTTTATACCGAATCCAAAAGTTAATAGCAAAATCACAAGGCCTAAAAAAAGTAATGCGTGCCAAGTGAATAAATAGATTTTTATGAGTGTTATTTTGCTCATTCCTAGCCATTGGAAGTGCAAAACTACCGAGGGTAATGGCCTAACTTGTTTAAGTAAAGGTTAATTGATTATTAAGTCAACTTCGATTAATGGGTAATAGTAATATTTCCTTTAATTACCTCACCTGTAGAAAGGGTTAATATGTAGAAATAAGTGCCATCAACTACACCATGGGCATCCCAATTGTTTTGATAAAAATCACTGGAATACAACTCCATACCCCACCTGTTGAAAATTACAATTGAAGCTGAAGGTAACTCTGAATTTGAGTTAGCAATTGTGTTTAATCCTGGAATAATAAAGAAATCGTTATTTCCATCTCCATTTGGAGAAAAAATATTAGGCACATCAACTTCACAAGACTTTACCTGTATGAGTTTTTGGGCATCAGCTTTGTTTAAGCAAACATCTGTAACTACCACAGAAACATTTGCAGATTCTTCAAATTGTTGGGCTAATGTTTGAGTAGTATCGTTTGTTGGAATTTCGTCAATCGCCCACTCAAAACTGTACTTTGGCACACCTCCACCCACTTTTGCAATTATTGAAATTTGGTCTCCTGAGCAAATTATGGTATCAATACCTAAATCAACATTTAAATTTGGTTTAGGAGTTAAAGTAATCAACCCGGTATCCATAGCTATGGTTCCGCAGAGGTCTTGAGCCGTAGCGTAATAATTATCTTGATCTAGTAAATTCCTAATTAAAAATAAATTGGTAGCTGTGTCTAATTGGTTTTTTGGACCTTCCCAAAACAAAGTAAAAGGAGACCTACCACCTGAAACTACTGCTGAAACTATGGCACTATCGCCCAAACAATCTATTGAAGTATCGTTTACTGAAACCATTAACTTAGGGTAAGTTGGCACAGTTACGTTTACAGTATCTAATACATAACCAAAAACACATTGATCTGTTACCTGCAAAACATATTGGGTAGTAGTTAGAGGAGAAACTGTTATTGAATCTCCACTGTTTCCGGTATTCCAAATGATATTGTATGGAGGAACCCCACCGGTAATATTAGCCTTCAATGCAATTGAATCACCCGGACAAGTAATTGAGGTATCTTGGAAGCTGACCAGAATTGGTGATGGAGTTTGAAAGTCTATTGTAGCAGTATCGATAAGCATATTTCCACAACCATCAGAAACTGTTACAATAAAATTGGTATCAGATAAAATTTTGGCATTAAAACTTGGGGAAACCTCGCCATTACTCCACAAAAAGGTAAGTGGTGCAGAGCCGCTTGTAACATTAACAGATACAACAGTTACATTAGTATCGCAAACAGCGTTCAAATCCTGAGCATTAATTATTAGCGGAGGGGTAATAACAGAAACATTTATTGTATCAACTTGAGGGTTTCCACCTAAGCAAGCATCTGTTACGGTTACTACAAAAAATGTTGAATTTATGGGGTTTACATCAATAAATGAGGTAGTATCGCCCGTACTCCATAAATAGGATTGTTTTGAAGATCCTGAAATTATTATTGGGGAAATGCTTACAGGGTTTGAATTACAGTTTAGTGTGGTATCTGATGAAGAAATAATAAGTGGAGGATTAAAGTCGAATGCAGAAACAGTATCAACTTTTGGGTTTAAAGAGTCGCAAACGTCTGTTACGGTTACTAGATAGGTTGTGTCTTTTCCAATTTTTGGTATGGTTATACTAGCAGTGGTATCTCCTGTACTCCATAAATATTTTTGGGTGGCACTTCCGTTAAGCACGTTTACAGAAATTTTTCCTGAATTTTCAAGGCAATCTAAAGTGTCATTTTTTGAGGTTAAAGAGAAATTAGGAACTGCTCTGAATACCTCAACAGAATCAACCATAAAGAAGGTGGGAAAGCAAATGTCTGAAACTGAAACATAGAAAATTGAATCGTTTGCTGGGGCTACAAAAATATTTTGAGATGTTTTACCATTACTCCATTGAAAGTTTTGCTGCTGAGAGCCTGACAATACATTTACTCCTATTTGAATAGCCGTATCGGTACACAAAATAGTGTCGTTTTTGGTTGAAATGCTTAAAGGTGGAGTGAAATTGGTAACCTTAACTGAACTGAAAGCGGTATCTATTCCACAGGCATCGGTTATGGTTACAAAAAAAGTAGAATCAGATGGAGGGGTAAAAACTAAAGTATCTGTTGTATCTCCTGTACTCCATACAAAATTAAAGGGTTCTACCCCTTTCAAAATGGGCTTCGAAATAAATAATGTGTCAGCAAGGCAATCCGCATTAATTGAGTCTGGGGCAACTTGAATTGGCACAGGGTCTAAAATCTCTAATGTTGTAGAAGTACTATCTTGAATTACACATCCAATGGTATCAGGTTGTACGCCAATTACCATAGTTTCCATTCCCTCAACAATTCCATCATTAAAAATATTGAACGAAATACCTGCAAATTGGTCTCCTGGCTGAAAAATAACTGAGTCAGGAATAAAGCTGTAATCTATACCATTTTGAGCAGTTCCTGAAATTTTAAATTTCACGATTCTCTGGTTAGCTATATCGTTAAACCTTCTGAAGGCCAAAGAAACTGAACCACAGTTTTCATATAAATTACCATCTGCGTTAAGGTTATACAAAAGCGGCACAGCACTAACTTTAACATTTGGCGAGCTGAAACTTCTAGCCTCTAAAAATACTGCGGAGGTTAGAGACCTGTCATCTCCATCTCCAATTGCAAGCCTAATATTAAAAGTATCACAAGCTTGAACCGCAAGCCTGGCAGTTAAAGGAACGGTAAAGCCATTCAAATTCACATTATTTACATCGCCTGGAACAAAAAAGCTGCTATTTAAAGGGGGTACAGTTCCTCCGGGCGCAGGTCCACCATTATGAACAGAGCTTACTGTTATAGGAATTTGCGGATTTGTACCCGGTATAAAAGCTACATTTTGTGATCCACCGGGAAATTTTGTAGGGCTAGAATACGGACCAGTAATTCCAGGGCCCGAAATAAAGAATCCAAATACGTCGTTAAATGGTCTATTAATAAAACCTCCGCTTGGAGGTGTTGTGGTATAATCAGGATATTCTTCAGAACCAAAAACAAACCTAAACTCTACAGTATCGCTTTCAGGAACAAACTCAAAATCAATTAGCGCAACGTTGTTTACTGAATCTACTGTAAAAGGTGGAGTAATATTTAGCAGCCCTGGCACTGAATTGGCTAT
>JAAZVO010000239.1 GCA_018623405.1 Crocinitomicaceae bacterium | reverse complement strand
TCATCTTCTTTTGGTTCAGGCCGGTTGGCACCCTCAGCATAATTGTAATAACCTCTAGCTGTTTTTCTTCCTAGCAATTTTGCCTCAACCATTCTTTTTTGTGTGAACGAAGGTTTGTATCTAGCATCGTAGTAAAACGCCTTAAATACAGTTTCTGTAACCGTATAGTTAATATCATTTCCAATTAAATCCATCAACTCAAATGGCCCCATTCTAAAACCGCCAAATGTTTTTAAAGCCCAATCAATAGTTGCAAAATCTGCTATTCCTTCTTCATATATTCTTAATGATTCTCCATAAAATGGACGAGCAACTCTGTTTACAATAAATCCGGGCGTATCTTTTGCCAATACAGGCACCTTACCCCAATCTTTCATTAAGTTAAAGGCATTATTTACCACTTCATCAGAAGAAAGTAATGAAGGTACAACCTCAACCAATGGTAATAATGGCGCAGGATTAAAAAAGTGAAGCCCTACAACTCTTTCAGGATATTCACAAGAAGCTGCAATACTCGCAATACTTAAACTAGAGGTGTTTGAAGCAATAATTGCATCCTTATTTATAATGTGTTCTATTTCAGTAAATAGTTGTCTTTTTACCTCAATATTTTCAACAATGGCCTCAATTATCAATTGGCAATTACATACTTCATTTAAACCTAAATGATAATTAATTCTTGATAATATTTTTTGAGCCTCGATACTTGAATATTTTCCTTTTTCTACTAATCTGTTAAAGATTTTTTGGTGACTCGTTTTTGCTTTGTCTAATGCAGAATCGTTGGTGTCAATTATTGTAACTTGATGTCCGGCGGTAGCTGCAACTTGCGCAATACCTGCCCCCATTGTTCCTGATCCTATTACTGCAACTCCAATTCTATTTGACATTATGCTCCTTTAAAATTTGGTTTTCTTTTTTCTAAAAAGGCGTTTACACCTTCATTATAATCATACGTTTCACCTGCTGCTGTTTGCAATTGCTCTTCTAAATCAAGTTGATTCTCTAAGCTATTGGTCATGGATTGGTTTAAGGCTGATTTAGTAAGCCACAATCCTTTGGTAGGCATTTTAGCTAATTTCTCAGCACAAGCAGTAGCTTCATCCATTAGCTTTTCATCATCTACCACCTTGTACAACATACCCAACTTTTCTGCCTCATCAGCTGAAATTTTATCGCCAAGCATCATTAGTGCTGAAGCCTTTTGAAATCCAATTAACCTTGGTAAGGTAAAAGTACCTCCTGAATCGGGTATTAAACCTATTTTGCTGAAAGCCTGAATGTAAGAAGCTGATTTAGCACTAAAAACAATATCGCAAGCCAAAGCAATATTTGCCCCTGCTCCTGCTGCAACACCATTAACCGCACAAACAATAGGCTTTTGGCAATTTCTTAATTTTAAAATTATGGGATTGTAATGCTCTCTAACAATACGTTCTAACTCCGGACCATCAGATGAAATGGCCTCTTGCAAATCTTGACCTGCACAAAAAGCCCTCCCCTCTCCTGTAACCAATACAGCCCTAATTTCATCATTATTATTGGCATTATCTAAAGCCTCTTGGAAGCTAAGCGCCATTACCCTGTTGAAGCTATTTAGTAAATCGGGTCTATTAAGTTTTATGTGGAGTACTCCATTTTTTAATTCGGTAATTATTGAACTCATGTGGATGTTTTATTTGGCTAAAATAATATTTGAAATTTACCTTATCAGGAATTTTCAAGCATTATTAAGGTGTAATTTCTTTCGTTGATATTTCAAGAATTTTATTACTTCATCACGCTCAGTATCTTCAAGCCCTAAACCAATTCCTATAACCTTACCTAAGTATTCGAACCTAATGGTTTCGTTACCCACCATCCAAAAAGAATTAAAGTACGATTTTGCAAAAGATCTATCTTTTAAATCAACAGGAATAAATTGCTTAACATTTTCCTTAAAATATGAACGGGAATTTCCATAGCCATTCAAATCTCTCTTATATCTAATACCATCTTCATCAATTAGAATAAATTCTTTGCCCATTTTTTTCCATAAAAAAGCATAAACTGCCTTGTACTCAAAATAAATCCAAAATACAATGTAGGCAATCAACATCAACTTTACATCTCGAGAGTAATCACCAAAAAAACTTCCTATAACCACCAAGCCACAAAAGGTCCAAGCCACTACCCAAGCCAAAAGCACAGTTTCTTGCCATTTAGGAAGCCGTGTTTTTATTTCAACTAAACCCGATTTTGCTGCCTCTGAAAACTTCACCTTTTCTCCTAAATTTTTCATGTTACAAAACTACATCCTAAACAATGGAACAAGGTTTGTTTAGCACTGTTTAATTAATCATGTATTTTTGAAACGAAATTTCGAACTATGAAAAACATCCTTTTACCTCTATTCTTAACAATTGGAATTTTAAATGCTACCGCACAAGTATCAGGCGGAAAATACAACAAACTCTTTGATGAGTTTTTAATGGAAGATTACGACGGCTGTTACAAACAGGCACTTAAAATGACAGAAAAAGATGAGTATAGAAAAGAACCTGAACCATACCTCTACATTGCCATGGTTTTATTGAAATACAGTGAAATGCCAGAAAGGTCTGAGGAGTTCCCAAATGCAGTTAAAGATGCTGCGAAATATGCCGCCAAAGCAGCGAAATACGATCAAAAGGAGCGTAATGCTAAAAGTGAAGACTCAGCAGAAGAAGATGCGGCAGGCTATTATTGGGAAAACAACCAAGAATTTTTCAATAAGCTGAAAAGAATAATTATGGATGAGGCTGAGTATTACTTTAACGAAGACAACTTCAGCAAAGCTGCTTCTACCTACAAAAGAATACTAAAGGTTGACCCTGAAGATGAAAACATTTTAATGATTACAGGAGTGAGTCAATATAAATCAAGAAATGTTGGAGAAGGCAAAATGAGTTTAGAAACTGCCGTAAAGCTTATTCAAGATAAGTATAAAGATGAAGACTATGAAGCAAACGAAACTACCCTTACTGCTTTAGAAGATGGTGTAGCTACCTATATTGACTATCTTTTTGAAAACGACCAAAAAGATGAAGCCAAGGCCTTTTATGATAGCATTTACGAATCACTTTCTTGGAACAGCAACATAAGGGCATTAAAAAGTAAGTTTTAAACTTACTTTATGCAGATTGACATAATTACGGTATTACCCTCATTGCTTGAGGGACCATTTTCCGATTCCATTTTAAAGCGCGCCCAACAAAAAGGGTTGGTTAACATAAAGGTGCACGATTTAAGGGCCTTTGGTTTGGGTAAACAAAAACAAGTTGATGATTACCAGTTTGGTGGAGGTGCAGGAATGGTGCTCATGTGCGAACCATTAGCCAACTGCATTGAGTCTCTTCAACAACAAGTTACTTATGATGAGATAATTTACCTAACCCCTGATGGCAAAACGCTAAACCAGCAAATGGCTAATGGCCTTAGTTTATCTAAAAATATTTTAATGATTTGTGGTCATTATAAAGGTATTGACCAAAGAATTAGAGACCACTATGTTACCAAAGAAATTAGCTTGGGCGATTTTGTGATTTCAGGCGGAGAATTGGCTGCTGCAGTGCTAACTGATGCAATTGTAAGGCTAATTCCCGGAGTGTTAAACGACGAAACTTCTGCCCTTACGGATACCTTTCAAGACCATTTACTTGCTCCACCGGTTTATACAAGACCAAGAAATTTTAAAGGGTTAGAAGTGCCTGAAATTTTAGTTGGAGGAAACACAAAATTGATTGAAAAATGGAGGCATGATCAAACGATGGAGAGAACAAAATCTTTACGGCCAGATCTTTATCAAAAATTCAGTGAAGATTCATAAAAAAAACGTGCATATTAATAACTAAAATTTGTATGTTTGCACCCCTCAAAAAACGAGGTCAACTTATCAATCATGGATCAAGTAGTAAGAGAATTAAGCAATAAGATAAATGAAATGAATGAATTACCTGATTTTAACTCAGGCGATTCCATTTCAGTTCACTACCAAATTAAAGAAGGTGATAAAACCAGGGTTCAGGTTTTTCAAGGAGTTGTAATCCAAAGAAACGGAACAGGACCTGCAGCAACTTTCACAGTTAGAAAGATGTCTAGCGGTGTTGGTGTAGAAAGGATTTTTCCTGTAAGTTCACCTTTTATCGAAAAAATCGAAGTTAACAAGAGGGGAAAAGTTAGAAGAGCAAGAATCTTCTACTTAAGAGAGAGAAAAGGAAAAGCAGCGAGGATTAAAGAGAAGAGG
>JAAZVO010000039.1 GCA_018623405.1 Crocinitomicaceae bacterium | reverse complement strand
GGCATTAAGAAACACAGTAGTATCTCTATAACAAAATGCCGAAGGTTTTATGGTATCAACCACCAAAACCTGGGCATTACAAGTAGAAGAGTTTCCATTTACATCAACAATAGTTAAAGCAACTAAATTGGTGTCAACCTGTGAGCAATTAAATGTAGTATCAGTTGTAAAAATGGATTGGATGCCGCATAAATCATTCATTCCGCCATTTATAGTAAAATAGTATGGCTGACCTGTTAACTGAATATTTCCTATAAAACTACCTCCTGCATCATTAGGGCCAAGTTGAATCATTTGAATTGGAGCTATTTCGGTAGTTTTTACTTGAAAGGAAACCGAGTGAGACTGAATAAACAAATCACTAACAAAAGTTTGATTTACCAAACTTCCAATGATAACTTGAACAGAGGAATTATTTCCTAGGCTATTTGTAGAATCTAAAAACGAAAATGTATAAAACCCTGGAGTGAATGTGAAATTTTGAATAGATTGAATAGCTCCATTGCCAAACCCTGCTAAATCTATTTCCTTACCGGGAATTCCTTTTACAAATTCTGCTAGGTCAATATCTCCTGTAACATTCCATTGTGTTGTTGAACTAGGATGAGAAGGGTTGGTAGAAGAAAAGTATGTGTTTGCTCCTTCTCCTGTCCAATCTTCATTAAATGATATTGGCTGTGCACCTTCAAAAAGTGTACTTCCAACTCCTGAAGAATCGAGGTAAACCGTGGTATCTCTGCATGTAACAATTGGTGAAATAGTATCAACCACAATTACTTGTGTTTCACAAGTTGCAAAATTTCCATCAACATCAGTTACAGTTAGTGTAACAGTTTGGGGAAGTGCTACGTCTGCACATGAAAAATTTGTTCGATTGATAGAAAGAAGTACATCTCTGCAATTGTCACTTGATGCGCTATCAATAAATAAACTATCAATGGTGAAGTTTCCTGTATTGTCAAGGTAAATGGTTGTATCAGAATAGCAGTTTGCTTGAGGAGGGGAATTATCTTGGATTAAAATAATTTCATCATTAGAAGTACACCCAAAAAGAGTAGCAAGTGTAAGTGAATAGGTATTTCCCGGTTTTCCAAATATGGTGTCTGAACTGCTGCCACCTCCCCAAAGGTAGGTGTAGCTACCTAAAGGGTCTCCAGTTAATGGAATAGAGTCAAATGAACAAATTGAAGTATCAACACCTAAGTTAAAAATTGGCAAGGTATCTACCACTAATATAGCGGTATCTGAATTTTGGCAACCTGTTGCAATAATTGTTTTTTGAGCCCAATAAATTCCAGGAATATTAATATTTGTTATTTGTCTATTTGTAGATCCTGTACTCCACAAATATGATAAGGCTGCATCATTTGGCCCGGCCACAAAATCAACAACAGTATCAGCACAAATTCTTTGGTCAGCCCCTATATCAATTACTGGTAAGGTGTCAATTGAAACTGTTATAGTATCAGTGGCGATACATCCGGTTATTGAATTTGTTTTTTGAAGCCAATACTTTCCACCTGAATTTTCTTGAATCGAGTCTCCTGTAGTTGCATCGCTCCATGAAAATGAAAACCCTGCAGTAGGAGTGTTTCTTAGGGTTATTGATTTTCCTGAACATATTGATGTATCGTTTCCTAAAAATGGGTTAGGTAAAGGATTTACATTGAAAACTATAAAGCCTTCAACATTAATACATCCACCACCGGCTACTGTTTTTACAAATACCGTGTCGTTGTCTGTAGCCCGATATTGAGTAGGATCAGGAATAGAATCTGCAGGAGCAAAACTTCCTGAACTAAAATACTTGATATCTAATACAAGTCCAAAGTTTAATGAATCATCAAATTGTGTGAGGTCTATAATTTTGGCAGTATCTCCAACAGTATCTGCACAATAGGTTTTAATTAATGTGTCAACGGGAGGGAAAACAAAAACATCAATAAAAACAGTATCTCTATTCACACATCCTGAACCTGTGGTAAACTGATAAACCAAGGTATCTGAGAAAGATGGCGGATTTACAACTACCAATGGACTGTATAAGGCTGAATCTGTAGAATGGAAGTTTGTAGTATCTAGGTTGGGTGAAATTTTAATCCATTCTCCTAAATCTCCACCATTTGTGTTAGGATTGGCAAAAACCTTAAAAGGGTTTGTATTACAAAATAATGCCGTATCTGGTGTTGTGTTTATAGGAGGAAAAACAGTAATTCCTACTGTATCAATAGACGAGCATTGGCCCACAGTAGAAGTATCAATAAAAGTAAAATAAAGTTGGTGGGTACCGCCATTAGCTAAGTTGGGGTCAAATACTGCGATTGAATCTGTAGAGTCAGTTTCAATAATTCCGTTGCCTAAAAAATATGCTAAATAATTCGGAAGCGGATTGCTACCTTTTACCCAAACTGTATCGTCTGTAGTACACATTGATGGAAGATTTCCGCTTACGTCAGCGCCGAAAAACTTAGGTGTTTTTACCGTATCAAAAGCGGTATATGTTGTGTCAAAAGAGTTACAGCCGTTTGTATCTGTAATAATTACTGAAACTGTGTCTACTCTAAAAGTATCAGGGGCAATTAGTGTAATAGAATTTGTAGTATCACCTGTGCTCCATAAATAGCTGAAACCAGGAATAGTTGCAGCGGTAAAATCAAAAGTTAGCTTCTCACAAATTGAGGTATCAGGAGTTAATCCTGGGTTTGTTGTTACATGATAAGCTAAGTGAATTGTATCCGTAAAACACTGACGAAAACTATTGTCATTAACTACATATAAGCCAGAATCTACAACATTTAAAAACCTAGATGAATCTATCTTATTAAATGCCCCGCTTGATTTTTTAAACCAGTTATATTCAGTTAATATTCCTGCATCTAAGGTGGTAGTATCACCATCGCAAAAAGGCCTGTCTCCACCTAGTTGAACTGATCTAAAACCTGAGAAGTAACCATATCTGCAACCTGAGCCTGTTCCATTCACCATTCCGCAATGGAAAACACCTTTTGTGTTGCTAACTACCGTTTGCGCATTTGTTACCACAATTGTATTAGCAAAGTCTTCATTGTAAACTTTTAATTTTCCATTAGTACCAGGAGCATCAGTGAAGTCTGCAGGATTTATTGGCACGTTTGCGCCATTACTGGTTACAGTGAAATTATTTATGTTTCCTGAGTCTGTCAGAATAATTAAAGAAAAGCTTGTGGTTGATGATCTTGTGAATGCTATCTCACTAGAGCCTGAGCAACCTAAAGGAGGTACTAGAGCTGTTCCCATTTCGCAGCCATAACCGGTTAGGTGTGTTGCATAAACGGGTTTTGAGGAATGAATGAATGTTGAGGCATTAGGAAAAGAGTTGTAATTGTGAATTTGACCTTCGTTTAAAATTAGGTCTGGAGCACCTGTTGAATCGTCAATCCAAATTTCTGTGTTGTTTTCTGTAGCATAAATAAAAGCATGATCATTATTTCCTGTTGGCCCTTTAATAATTACATGATCGAATCCTATTTGAGACGTGCCTACAATTTGGTCGCCTAGAAGGTCATAACAGCCACCCCAAGTGGTTCGAATACTATCATCTTTAATGGTAATTGCAATTTTTTTATTTGAAACCACTTTGGTTCCGCCTGGCTTTAATGTTCCAGTTTGAGATAAACTTCTGCAGAAATAGGTTTCACCTTTATCTAAAGTAATTGTAAAAGGTATGCCAGCCGGATGTCCAAATAAGGCTTGGGTTGGGGTAATAGTTACAGTAGTGTTATTTTCAGTAGCAACAATATCAAACCCTGCATAGGCAGCAGGATTTAAACCTCCTTGATTGTTAAATTTGTTTTGAAGTGGAATGTAAAATTCTGTATCCAATGCGTTTTTACCTTTCAGAGTGAAGATGTCTGGATTATTATCTCTATTTACTTCATAATATGCGGTGATGGGATTTGTTGCTTGTATTAAAATTCCCTTATTGAGCACACTTGCTGGGGGATTGTTTTCAATTTGTGCTTTGTAAGGGGTCATATCAACATTTACTGTTCCATTTGCCGGTACGTTTACCACTACAGGAGTAAAACCTCCATTTGCAGGCATTGAAATAGTTGCTGTGGAAGGTTGACCAAATGCCGTAAAAACAAATCTTACAGGATTATCTCCATGTCCACTGGTAACCTCCGGTGCTACAAACCAAAACTCATAATCTACCTGGGCTTTTAAATTTGAAATGGATACTATCCATAACAGCAAGGAGATAAATAATAGGCGGTTTTTGGTCATGCTTTTCAAATAGGGAAAATACTACAATTTGCCCGAAAATCAAATAAAAATATAGGCGTCGTAAATGTAAGGATTCTAATAAGTTCTCATAATTTTAAAGGCAAAAATTAATTCGATGAGTATAAAGATTTATCATAATCCACGATGCCGGAAAAGTAGAGAAGGTTTAGAAATTGTAAAATCTGCAAATCAAGACCTTGAGGTAGTTGAATATTTAAAGCAACCACCAACAGCTAAACAACTAATGGAGGTTGTAAATATGTTAGGAATAAAACCCCAAGAGCTAGTGAGAAGAGGAGAAATAGAGTTTAAGGAAAACTATAAAAACAAAGACCTAACAGATCAACAGTGGATTGAAGCAATGATTAAACATCCAAAATTGATAGAAAGACCAATTGTAATTTGCGGAAATAAGGCGGTGATTGGCAGGCCGCCAGAAAGAATAAAGGAAATAATTTAGACTTGAGCTTCCTCTTTATTGCCAAAAAGCCTTTCGCCTAATTCAGGATTGAAAGTATCAATAATTTGAAGTGTAGCCCAATAAGGAATGAAAAGTGCTAAAAAAATTAATAACCAAAAGGCCATGGTGAAAATGATAAAAAATAACAGTACACCTAAATATTCCATCGCTTCCAATTTTCGTCAAAATTAATTTATTACTTCATACGATAAACTCAAAATTTAACCTTTTTGAAATCTACCTTTGCAAAAACAAATTTCTATGGATTACAGAATTGAACATGACACTATTGGAGAAGTTAAAGTTCCTGCTGATAAGTATTGGGGCGCACAAACAGAAAGGTCTAGAAATAATTTCAAAATTGGTGTTGAAACCCACCAAATGCCACTTGAGGTTATTAGAGGTTTTGCTTATTTAAAAAAGGCAGCCGCTCATACAAATTGTGAGTTGGGAGTTTTATCTGATGAAAAAAAGGATTTAATAAGTAAGGTTTGCGATGAAATTTTGGAAGGAAAATTAGATGATCAGTTTCCTTTGGTGGTTTGGCAAACAGGTTCAGGCACTCAAAGTAATATGAATGTAAATGAGGTTGTTGCCAATAGGGCGCACGTGTTGGCAGATAATAAGCTAGGTGAAGGGAGCAAGCTTATTCATCCAAATGATGATGTGAACAAGTCCCAATCATCTAATGATACCTTTCCTACAGGCATGCATATTGCGGCATATAAAATGGTTGTTGAAACTACTATTCCGGGAGTTGAACTACTTAGAGACACCTTAAAAAAGAAGTCTGATGAATTTATGGGTGTGGTAAAAATTGGAAGAACTCATTTAATGGATGCTACGCCTTTAACTGTGGGGCAAGAACTTTCAGGCTTTGTATCGCAACTAAACCATGGCTTAAAAGCATTAAAAAACACTTTAGATCATCTTTCTGAAATTGCTTTAGGCGGCACAGCGGTAGGTACCGGAATTAATACGCCTAAAGGCTACTCAGAATTAGTTGCCAAAAAAATTGCCGACTTTACAGGATTACCATTTAAAACAGCACCAAATAAATTTGAAGCATTAGCAGCTCATGATGCCATTGTTGAAACACATGGAGCATTAAAGCAATTGGCGGTTAGCTTAATGAAAATAGCTAACGATATTAGATTATTAGCTTCAGGTCCTCGTTCAGGAATCGTAGAATTAATAATTCCTGCGAATGAGCCTGGTTCTTCTATTATGCCGGGTAAAGTAAATCCTACCCAAGCAGAAGCACTTACAATGGTTTGTGCCCAAGTTATTGGAAATGATATGGCGGTAGCGACAGGAGGAATGAATGGGCATTTTCAATTAAATGTTTTTAAACCTATGATGGCTTATAATCTACTAACTTCAGCTAGGTTAATTGGAGAAGCTTGTGTTAGTTTTAATGAAAACTGTGCGGTTGGAATTGAGCCAAACTATCAGAGAATTAAAATGCAGTTAGACAATTCGTTGATGTTAGTTACTGCTTTAAATACCCATATTGGATATGAAAAAGCAGCAAAAATTGCCAAAACAGCACATGCAAATGGAACTACATTAAAAGAGGAAGCTGTAAATCTTGGATATTTAACAGCTGAGCAATTTGATGAATGGGTAGATCCTTCAAAAATGATTGGGTCTCTTTAAAAATTAGAGAATAGCCTTTCTTAGAGTAAATAGGAAAGGCTATTTTTTTAACTTCATCTGGTTAACGTACCCTTTAATTTCTTGTTCGTTTTCTTTTTTTACCACTAATAATGTATTGTTTGCCAAAACCACAATATGGTTGTCTAAACCTTGAATAAGGGCTCTTTGATTACCTTGAATGTGGATTACTGAATTCGAGCAATCATGTAAATGAATATCTCCACCAACTATAGCATTTCCAACCTTATCATGAGGTAAATGCTCATATAAAGACCCCCAAGTTCCAAGGTCGCTCCAACCAAAATCGGCTAAAACAACATCTACCGACTTAGATTTTTCCATTATTCCATAATCAATCGAAATATTGGGGCACTTTTCAAAGGTAGATTTGATAAAGTCTTGCTCTCCTTCTGTATAAAAGTTATGCATTCCCTCAGAAAATAAAGCATGTACATCATGCAAAAAGGTATCAAAAGCACTAATTATAGTATCGAGGTGGAAAATAAATATTCCTGAGTTCCAATAAAAATCACCACTGTCTAAGAACTGCTCAGCTATTTCTAAAGATGGTTTTTCTGTAAAGGTTTTTACTTTTTTAACCCTATCATCGGGATGAGAGTTTTCTTCTTTAAACTGAATGTATCCATATCCGGTATCAGGCCTATGAGGTTTTATGCCTAAGGTTACTAGGCTATGGTTATTTCTAGCCTGTTCAATTGCTAAATTCAATATTTCAACAAATGATTCTTCTTTAGTTATTAAATGATCTGATGGTAAAACAACTATAGATGCATTGGCATTTTTTTGCTTTATCTTATAGGCGGCAAATGCTATACAGGGTGCTGTATTCCTTCGCATTGGTTCGCATAAAACATTTTCATCTAGCAACTCAGGTATTTCACTTTTTACTAAGTCTCTATAAGATTCGTTGGTAACAACCAGAATATTTTCTGATTTACAAATTGGAAGCACCCGCTCATAAGTTTGTCTAATAAGCGATTTTCCAACCCCTAAAACATCAAGAAATTGCTTTGGCTTCTCAGTTGTACTCATTGGCCAAAATCTGCTTCCGATTCCTCCGGCCATTATTACGCAATAGGTATTTTCCATATGGATGATTCTTTCGCGAATTTAACCATAATAAAAAGGGAATTGTTGAGGTGAAATTTCTTTAACTTTTAATAACCTCTACAGGAGCTAAACCACTAAATAAAAATGGCTTTTTGGTAGGTAGCAAGTAACATATATAACGGGTTCTACGCTTTTTGCCTTTTTCAAATATTTTACCACGGTAGTTAAACCTTTCCCCTTCCTTGATATCTAAAACCGTTATAGGGTTCTCACCTTCATTAAAACTCATTAATGCTTTAAATAGGTTGTGATCTGATGATGATGCTGCTTTAGGGTTTAACATATAGTTTTTAAGCGGAGATAAGATTTCTTTTGGAAAAACTTCTTCAGTTAAAAATGGAGACATCAATTCTTGAAATTTAACTTTCCATTCCTTACCATGTGGGGCAACCCGTTGTTTATAAGATTTAAAAACTTTTAAATGAGCAATTTCATGAATGAAGGTAATCAAGAAGGCATAAATATTTAGATTGCCATTTATTGTAATTGTTTGAAAAGCTTGGTTTGGAACTGCTCTAAAGTCGCCAAATTTTGTTTTTCGTTCCCTAGTAATTTTAAACCTTACTTTCTCATCTTTTAAATACTCAAAAATTTTGGATGATGTTCCTTTTGGTAAAAAAGGGTCTAGAGCCTGACTAAACTGGGGTGCTGTCAATTTATTTGTATTCTCTTGATGTCTTTTTACGTTTCAAAGGCTTCTCTTGTGGGCAATCGCATTTCTTTGCTTTTTGTGTTGATGCACAACTACTGGCAAGAATAAACAGACCTAAAAAAAACACCCACCTTTTCACGTTACAAAATTACCCTTTGAGGTTTTCACTTCAAAATGTTTATGGATGAGTTATTTCAAATTTTTACCCCTTTTGAATAATGCTATTTTTGGAGGGTGAAGTTTCTATTTCATTTAGGCAGGTATTTTATGTTATTGGGCAAGGTTTTTAGCAAACCTGAAAAAGGCTCAATTTATTGGAATTTAATAATTGAAGAAATTTATGCCTTAGGCATAGGCTCCTTAGGTATTACAGCTATTATTTCTTTATTTATGGGTGCTGTAATTACCATTCAAACAGCGGCAAATATTGAAGGCTCTTGGGTTCCTGCTTATACTGTTGGCTATACAACAAGAGAAGCTGTTATTAAAGAATTCTCACCTACTATTATCGCATTGATTTTAGCGGGAAAGGTAGGAAGTAACATAGCCTCCAAAATTGGTAGTATGAGGGTTACAGAGCAAATTGATGCTTTGGTAATAATGGGTGTAAATGCGCCGGGTTACTTAATTTTTCCCAAAATTGTGGCTGCTGTTTTTATCAATCCTTTTTTAGTAGTAATTAGCATGTTTCTTGGTGTTGGTGCAGGCTACCTAGTAAGTATTTATTCAGGGTTGTTAGACCCCTCAGAATATATTTATGGAATAACGTATGACTTTATCCCGTTTTCGGTTACCTATGCCTTAATCAAAACGGTTTTCTTCGCTTTTGCAATTACTTCAATCCCTGCCTACCATGGTTATTATACTTCAGGAGGAGCATTAGAAGTTGGAAAATCAAGTACTGAAGCAGTTGTTTATTCTTCAATAGTAGTATTGCTTATCAATTATATTTTAACTCAATTATTGCTGATATGATTGAGATAAAAAACATCGAAAAGTCTTTTGGAAGTAATACTGTACTTAAAGATATCTCTTGTGTATTTGAGAAAGGAAAAACTAATTTATTGATTGGTGCAAGCGGGTCAGGAAAAACCACAATAACTAAATGTATTGTTGGCTTGCATGAGGTTGATAAAGGAGCTGTTTTATTTAGTGGTGAGAATTTCTCAGAAATGAATCAAAAACAGCGAAAAGAGATTCGTAAACAAATTGGTTTTATGTTTCAAGGCAGTGCCTTGTTTGATTCTATGTCTGTTGAGGAAAATGTAAAATTTCCTATGGTCATGTTCTCCAAAAAAACATCAAAAGAAATGTTAGATAGGGTGAACTATTGCTTAGAACGTGTGGGAATGCCAAATACAAATAAGCTTTTTCCTTCAGAGCTTAGTGGTGGTATGAAAAAACGTGTGGGAATAGCAAGAGCCATTGCTATGAATCCAAAATACCTTTTTTGTGATGAACCAAATTCAGGTCTAGATCCTCAAACTTCTATATTAATTGATGATTTAATAAATAGCATTACCGTAGAGTTTGATATGACCACTATTGTGGTGACGCATGATATGAACTCAGTGCTTGAAATAGGAGATAAAGTTTTCTTTCTTTATAAAGGCGAAAAGTATTGGGAAGGTGATAGACATGATATATTGAAGACGGAAAATGAAGAGTTAAAAAACTTCATTTTCGCGTCTAAGTTTATCCAAAAGTTACTCAATAATTAGTTTTGCTTAAAGAATCTTGATTTAATCAATTCTCCCTTATAAATAGTTTGTAGGAAATAATTTCCGCTTGGTAACTCGTTAACATCTAACTCTAGGTTTGGCCGGAATTGTTGGAAAGATTTAATCTTTTTTCCTGTAACATCAAAAAGTTCCCAAGTAATTGCTTTATCTAATTTATTTGAGGTAGTAATCCTTAAAATATCTGCAACAGGATTTGGGTAAACCAAAAACCCATTATTATTTAAAAACTCATTTACCAATAAGGGATTGTACATTTTTACCTCATAAGAGTTTTGATAAGTACATTGATTGTTATCTTCAACAAACATGTTGTAAAAACCGGGGGCAAGGTTCAAAATATTTACAGGTTCTCCTGCATTATTTACAATTCCATCAGGAATATTTTGAGGTCCAGTAAACGCGTAGGAGTAGGGTGGAGTACCTCCGAATATTGAAAAAGTCAAAATACCATTGTTGCAGCTATCGCAAGATTCTGAGGTAGCTAAAACACTTGCATTTATTGGAGCTAATGGTCCACCAACCTGAAATGAATCTACTACATTACAGCCTAATGCACCGCCATCTGTAACTGTAACAGTATACTTTCCTGCTCTTAAATTTTCAATTCTAGATTTTCCAACTCCGGTTTCTCCGTTACTCCAAGTATAACTTATTGGCGCTGAACCGCCTTTCATAACTACTTCAAGATTTCCATCATTACTTCCATAGCAGGTTTCAGATTCACTACTATATGAGTCAAAGTTGGGCGCTCCTCCATTTGATACATTTACATTAAATACTTCACTACACCCTGTGTTATCAGTAATTCTTACCCTATAAAAACCGGGATTTAACCCATAAGCTGAGTCTGTTCCTTGCCCGTTTGTAATGCTATTTTCAGGGTTTAGGGCTGTCCATTGATAATTAAATGGAGCTACACCTTTTAAATGTGAAAGGCCAATACTTCCATCAGTTCCGTTACAAGTTGAGGTACTCGCAACATTAATGTTGGTTACAAATGGATCACAATTGTAATCTTTAACATGCATTCTGATAAAAGGAATATTTGGGAAATCGTCAGGTAACCATGTGCCACCTTGGCCTCCACTGCCGGGGGTTGAGCCTGCACAAATCCAAGTTGTACCGTAAGGTGGTTGCCTGTCGGTATCTACTCCAATCCAATAATTTCCTGAAATAGACTCAACTCCCACATGATATTTTCCGGGTTGAACCTGAATTGGTCCTACCCTAAAGTTTTGCCAACCTAAATTCAAAATTGTTTTATCTGCTGATTGCGCAATTAACTTATAATTTTCATCGAGCAAATACATTTTTAAAACACTACCAATACTTGGGTTAGCTGTTGTGTGATATACATAGGTTGATAGAGTAGTAACAGTATCTGTTCTAAAAATTTCGAAGGTATTTGTTAAGATAGTTCCCGGACTTCTTTCTGTAATTGAACTTAGCATATTGTCATCTCTAGCATAAACAGTATCTGTAACAATGACGTTAAAATTAAAAGAGTTGTCACCGGGCGTAAAGTCAGTAGAGTCTGAGGTTACTGAAACAGTTCCAAAATAACTGCCTTCCCCATCTAAAAATCTAAACGGTTGTGCAAAGTTTAGTGGCACATTACTAGACCCCGGATTAATTGTAATTCCGGTAGAACTTACATTCGAGGTGGTTTGAGGTCCGCTTATGTTTGCTTCTATTCTGGTATTAGATTGTGGTAAAATACCAACATTTGAAGCAAGAGCTCCAAAGTACACTTCTTCTGAATTTGCTTGCTTTAAAGGAATTCTAGTGTAATACTCTTCTTTCTGTGTAATGTCATTCGTGTTGTTGAAGAAATGGTCTTCAACCCTTAAATCGTTGGCAGGTGGAGTAGTTAAGATAACATCATCAATTTGCCAGAAATAGTGGCTTTCATTTTTCCATGCAAATCTTATGTATGCTGTTGGCAGGTTCCCTATATATTGACTTACATTAAACTTTTTACTTACCGGATTAGCAGAAGAAGAATTTGTTGGAACGCCATCTCTTAATTGAATTTCGTTAAAATTTACGCCATCACCACTAAAACCTACTGTTAATTGAGCATTGGTAAATGGCCTAAAATAATGCTGAAATTCAAGGTAAAGTTCAGGGTGACCTAAGGTATTAATAGGTGGAGAAATAAGATAAGCAGTAATATCTTTAAAAGTAGAGGCGCTTCCTGGAGTATTGTAACCATCAGCATTTAATTGAGCGGCACCATTAAAAGAACTTGATGAAAAAATTAATGGCTCAGTCGTGTATTGACCTGTAGGCGAGCTGTTAGACCAAATAAAACCTCCTGGGCCTAAAACCACTTGGTTTGTCCAGCCATTTAGTCCTCCTGCAAATTGCTCATGGAAAATAGTATCAGGATTTCCAACACTGGCAGCTGCAGATGATTTGATACTTTTTTGAAAGTTTGGAATTAAATCGATTGTTTTTGATGTGGATAATTCTTGAGAAAATCCAATGAAAGCGCAAAAACTTAATACTAGGATAAATATTCTCTTCATAATGAGCAATTTGGGTAAAAATAAAGAATATGCCAAAACTAAAACAGTTGTTAAAAACAAAAAAACCTCGCCATTAGGCGAGGCTTTAATAAATCGTATAATAACAGTTTATTTTATGATAATATTTTCATTTAACTCGATAGATTCACCTGAAACATTCAAGATATAAGCACCTTTGGTTAATGTTGAAAGGTCAAGTAGGTTGTTTCCATTCACATTCAAGTTAATTGTGTTGTTGTAAACAACTTGCCCCAACATATTTCTTACTTTAACATTGTATGGGCCTGCTTTAATTTGATTGAATTTTAAACTAAATAATCCACTAGATGGATTAGGGTAAACCTCCATAGTTGATTCAAAAGATTGATCTTCGGTACCAACCACTCCTCTAACATCGAAATCTTTACTTCCTGAACAACCATTTTTATCATATATAGTTAAAGTGTAAACTCCTTGGGTGTTAATATTCGAAAGGTTTAATGAAGAGGAGGTAAAAAAGTTTGGCCCTTCCCAGCTTGCTTGGTAAGGACCTTTTCCACCGGTTACTGTTATACCCGATATCGTACCAAGTTCTTGCGAATCATCTACATTTCCATTAATGGTAAAGGTTACACCTGAGCAGTTAGATTGGTTTAATCGCATTAAGTAAACTCCGTTGGGATTGGTGTAAAGGCCTGGAGATGTACCTGCAGCTAAATAAATCAATGAAGCAGCAGGATCATGAATCCCAAAAACATCTTCATACGCAATTCTAATGGTATCTATTCCACCTACGGTAAAGCACTCTATACCTATAAAATATGCTCCAGGTTGTAAGGTTGTTCCTACTTGTAAATAAACTTCTCCTGAATCTCCTTCTGAACCATCAAAATCATAAAACTGACCGGTAAATACAGGATTGCCTTGGTTTGTTAGTCCGCCGCTGGCACCTAAACCTGTAGCAAGGCCTAGGGTATCAAAAATTACTACCCTAGCTTGGGCTCCTTCAGAAGTAAGTTCAGAAACATTCATCCATAATGTATTTATTTCATAAGGGTTGTCGAACTCAAACATGTTTAACATCATAAATCCATCCTCACCTCCTGTAAAGGAGTTTGTACCTAAATAACCCGATAACTCGCCTGTAATTAACTCGTGATCAGCGGCATATAAACCACCTGTTTCTGAAACCATATAACCATAAAACTCTGCATTATCTATTGGGTCACAATCTGCCGAATCTTGCGATAATTCCATTCTTACAGTGTAGTTTCCTGTATCAGTTGGTGTAAATCCAATTGCTTGCTCTATTGTAGAGTCTGTTTGAGATATCATTGCTCCAAGACTTATTGAGTCGATAGAAGCAACTCCGGAAAGATTAGAAGTTTCAACTTCTGCTAATCCATTGGTTGTAGCAGCCAATCCTTTATTTTCTACAAGCAATGTGGCTTTATTAGCTTGTACTTCGTTGAGCGGTGTAACTCCATAAACACTTAGTCTGTTTCCTTGACTCCAACCCCAATCTGAAAGAGCCATATTATGGTCTGGAGTTTCAATAAAAGCTACATCATCAAACATCCAAAAATAATAGCCATTTCCATTAGCATTTCCCGGGAATCCATTGTAATAGAACCCTACAACCACATTATTTTTTCCTCCAACAAATTGCCCAATATTAAAGCTGTAAACTGTAGGATTATCCGATTCGGTATTTACGTCTAAGTCGCTATGAAGTTGAATGGAGTCTGAAAAAGTGGCTCCTCCATCATAAGAGAAGTTTATCCAAGATTGTCCATAAAATGTTCTTGCATAACTCTCAATAGTCATTGATACATTTGAATAATTCGAAAAATCTAGAGGTGAGGTTGTTAAAAAGCCTCTATGTGGTGATGGTGCAGCTCCGGTGCCAAAAGCACCTGCCGTTCCATTGTTATCTAAAAAGTCTGAGTCAAAAATCATGAAGCCGTTTGATGCCGTTGTAGAGGCAATTGGCCCTCTTGTACCTGTATAAGCACCTCTAGAGCCTGTTGTAAAATCGGGCGTTGTGCTTTGACCTCTATATTCAAATAAAGCTCCCGATGAAGAACCAAAATTGCTCCAACCAGCCGGAATACCATTCGAAAAGTCAAAGCCATAAATTAAGCTACCACAGCCTGCTGTGCTTTTTGTTTTTCTACTTGACTTTATGGGTTCACCTTCCGATGGCGCCATAATTCTTTCTTCAGAATATTTGAAGATATTATTTAAAGGAAGTTGAGCCGAAAGTGATATGACTGAAAGAATTGCCAATAGGTTTAGGTAGATCTTTTTCATATTAATGTATTTTCTTTTAGTAATAGCGGATAAGAAACAAACTTAAGATTTTTTAAGATTGAAAAATACCTTAAGATTTTGGGCAAAAAAAAAACCTCCTTGCACCGCAAGGAGGTTTTCTAAAAAGAGTAACCTAAAATTACTTAATGATTACGTTTTCGTTTAATTCAACGCTAGCAACAGATACATTTAAAATGTAAGCACCACCGTCTAAAGTTGAAAGATCAAGTAAGTTGTTACCGTTTGCATTCAAGTTAATTGAATTGTTGTAAACAACTTGACCCATCAT
>JAAZVO010000238.1 GCA_018623405.1 Crocinitomicaceae bacterium | reverse complement strand
GGTCTTCTACCTCTTTCTCTTTTATGGTGATACCTTCAATTAATAGTTTATTGGGGTCTTCAATGGTAATTTCCTTGGGCGTAGGCTCTAGGTTAGGAGTTAGCAATTCTTTTACGATTTTTTCTACTGAAGGCTGCCTTGGAATAAATTCTTTTTTGGGCTCTACAACTTTTGTAATTGGAATTAAATCTTCATCAAAAACTTCATAGGTTAAATCGCCTTCAAAGGTTTTTGGCATGTAATCTTCTACTCTCCATTCAAAAGCAATTAAGGTAATTGCAAGAGCGAAAACTAATCCTATTTGGAAGTTGTAGGAGAATTTTTTCTTGAATTTAGGGTTTTGCTTTGTGTACATGATTTTGCTTTTTAATAGAACGATGCAAAACCAGAATAAATTGCATAAAAAAACCCCGAAAAATTTCGGGGCTTATATTTTTTTTGAAAATTTTAATTATCTAAGTGTAAATCTAATAGGTAAGTTGTATTGAACTCTTACAGATTTTCCTCTTTGTTTTCCGGGTTTCCAAGCGGGCATTTTTTCAACAACACGAATTGCTTCTTCATCGCAACCTCCACCTACTCCTCTTAAAACACGAACGTCAGAAATTTTACCATCTTCTTTTACTACAAAGGTTACATATACAATACCTTGTATACCGGCATCTCTTGCCATTGCAGGGTATTTTATGTTTGAACCTAAGTATTTGAACAAAGCCTCTTCTCCTCCGGGGAAACTTGGCATTTCTTCAACTATGGTAAAAATTTCAGGCTCTTCTACAACCTCTTCCACTACTTCAACGATTTCGATTTCGGTATCTTCATCAATCTCAGTATCCATAATTTCCAACTCTTCCTCAATCTCTTCATCGTCTTCAACAATCTCAATTAAAGTAGTTTGAGGTGGTGGTGGTGGCGGAGGAGGTGGTGGCTCTTGTTTTGTGATAGGAATCATTTCTTCTTCCTCTAACTCTACTTGTAATTGCCCTAAAGAAGAGGTAGACCTTTCAAAGGTTTTCCACTCAAAAGCAATTAGCACGATAGCCAAAGAAAAAACTAAGCCAATGTGAAATAAAAGTGGCTTCTTTTTTTCAATGTCAACATCAGGATTTTTCTTGTCTTGCATGATTTTCTGAATTGTGGCTAAATTAAAAATAATTTACGGACAGCAGGGTAAACAAATCTTAAAATTTATATATCCTTTTTACTAATAAAACGCCAAAAACAATTCCTATTGTGTTTGCTAAAATATCATCTGCCCCAAAAAATCGATTTGGTATTAAATAATGCTGTATTAACTCAATAAGCAACCCATACAAAAAACAAACAGTTGATACAGCAAGGATGCTTAACTCATTCTTTTTTGCACCATAGCCCAAAACAAAAAGCACCAAATAAAAAGTTAAATGAACTGCCTTATCTAAATGAGGAATAAATAGCTCTTTGGGAAATTGTTTTCCTGGAATTACAGAAAGGGTTAAAATAAAAATGGCCCACAAAATTGCAGGCCATCCGGTTTGTATGAATTTCAAATATCAACCAATCATTTCTTGATAAGCTGAAGCATCCATAAGGTCATTCAACTCATCAGGGTTAGACATTTTAATTTTTATCATCCAATTTTCGTAAGGAGCATCATTTATGGCTTCAGGGCTATCTTCTAAACTTTCGTTTACTTCGATAACCTCTCCGGAAACTGGCATAAATAAATCTGAAACAGTTTTTACCGCTTCAATTGTTCCAAACACCTCTTCTTTATCTAAGGTTTCGCCTTGGGTTTCTACCTCCACATATACAATATCTCCCAATTCGCCTTGGGCGTAATCTGTAATACCTACTATGGCCACGTCTCCATCAACGCTTACCCATTCGTGATCTTTTGTGTACTTTAAGTTTTCAGGAAATTCCATTTCTATTTTGTTTGGGGTAAAAATAAAAAAAGCCGCCACGTAAAAAACGGGGCGGCTTATAAATTTTGTTTATCACTAAATAATTATCTCAAAAATACTTTTTCAGTAAATGTTTGATCGTTAGCTGTAACAGTAACAATGTAAATTCCTGCTTTTGGTAATTTAATTTGAATTAAAGCATTGTTCATGTTTTGAGTTGAAATCAATTTTCCACCTAAGTCATAAACATTAATCATTCCTTCAATATTGTTGAAGTTAATTGGATTAATAAATACATTGTTATTATATGAATAGATATCAACTATTTGTTTTCTGCTTAAATCTTCAACACCTGGAGTAACTACTAACTGAGCTGAAGACTGACTTCCTTTTGAGGGAGAAATATTTAAGTCTTGTGATTGAGCAAATGCTCCTACTGTAAATAAAGCTGAAATTGCTAAAGCGTAAATTTTTTTCATAGTCTGGTTTTTATTTGATTATCGATTATTCGAAAATCAGGACACAAAGAAAAGTTAATTTTTTCAATGCACCTAAATAATTTTCACTTTTCCCCCCCCCCCTTTTTTGTTAAAATATCTAAGTTATCAGCTATATCTTTCCTTTCAGGAGATAAAGCAAGCGCTTTTTTGAAAAATAAAATCGCACTTTTTGGTTTTCCTAAATAATAGTTTACCACTCCTAGGTTGTTTAAATTATCTACATTCTCGCCATCTTTTTCAAGACTTAGCATTAAGGCTTTTTCTCCTTCTAAATAATTACCCGATTTTAAATAGCAATTTGCCAAATTGAAGTATAGGTTAGGGAAGTTTGGATTTATTCTTTCTAATCTTAAATAATTAAATATTGCCTTATCACATTGGTTTAACTTTTCATAGGCCACCGCTTGATTATTTATGGCTTCCTCAAAATTTGGATTTAATCTTATTGCAATACCATAACTTCTTATTGCTTGAGCATAGGCTTTTTGACTCTCCCAACAAACACCCAAGTTATTATGAGCAAATTCATTTTTTGGATTAATGGTAATGGCTTTATTCAAATAGTGTGTTGCTAATTGATATTGACCTTCATCCATAAAAATCTTTCCTAAATTATTTAAAGACTCATAATGATTCGGATCAAGCTTTAAGGCTTCTTCAAAATATTTTTTTGCTTCCTCGTTGTTATTTTCAGACATGTAAATTAACCCCAAATAACTATTTGCCCTAGGACTAATTGGAGAAACATTTAAGGCATTTTGCCATAATTTTTTCTCCGTTTTCCAATGCTCTGCCTTAAAAAAAGTAGTTACAGATAATACAGCGCTTATTGCAAAAAGTAGATACAGTTGTTTTGAAGCATCTAAAAATTTAGTTACTGATGAGGTAAGTAAAACACTTAGTCCAACTAAAGGAAAATACATTCTATGCTCAAACATGGCATCTCTAATTGGAAAAATACTTGACTCAATACTTAAACCAATCAAAAAGATAAAAAGCCCAATACCAATTAAAGGTTGCTTTTTTCTCTTAAAAATTGCATAGGATATCAATCCCGCAAACAAGCTTAAGCCAATCCAAAAAAATGGATTTGAAAACTGATTGGTTATGGTATAATAATGTTCAATTGAAAGGTTTTTAGGGAAAAGGAACAACCATAAATAATGCAAAACCACCACTACTTCTGTTTGGAGGTAGTTTAACCTAGAAATGCCTAAAGCTTCATAGGTTTTAAAACCCATTAAAAAATAAGTTAATACACCAATAAAAAGAAAAGAAAGAATTGAAACTAAAAATTTAGAACCATACTTTGATTTTCTGAATAACCAAATCTCGATAACTACTAGCAAAACTGGCAAAGAGCCTACCGTTTGCTTAGATTTTAAGCCTAGCAAAAAGCATATAATAAGTAATACCAAAAAAGGAAAATTTAATTTTCCACTATCCTCCATTTTCTGCCTAATAGCTAGGTATAGGTTTAAACAAGCCAAGTAAAAAAAGGAGGCCAATAAAGCCATTTGTTGCGTAATGTAAATTACAGGCTGAGATTGTAATGGATGAACTAAAAATAACACTGCAACTAAAAGTGAGAAAAACTCAGTGGGCTTATCTTGCTTTAATTGATTTAGTAATGATTTTACTAGAAAGAAAACAAGTATTCCATTTAAGGAATGTAGCATAATAGAAATCAATCGAAAATTTTCAGGAGATTTTCCTAAAAAATCTGCTACAAATGAAAATATGGTAAAAGATAACGACCTTGAATTTGGATGCAACCATTTAGCATTGCTTAAATAATTCCAAAAATCATTTATTGCAAAATTGTCAACAACAGTTATGTAATCATCAAGCTGAAAAGGGTAATACAGTGTTTTTAAATAAAGCAAAAATGACCAGG
>JAAZVO010000038.1 GCA_018623405.1 Crocinitomicaceae bacterium | reverse complement strand
CCATTGCAATTTTAACCATTGCTGCACCGGTACGCTTTCCATTTCTAGTTTGCAAAATCCAAAGTTTACCTTCTTGGATGGTAAACTCCATGTCTTGCATATTTCTAAAATGGTTTTCGAGTTCGTGTTGGTATTTGAAAAGCTCTTTATAGATTTTTGGCATGAGCTCTTCTAACGATTTGTAATTCTCAAATCGATCTGCTTCTTCAATTTTTGCTAACTCGGCCCAACGTTGAGAACCTTTTTTGGTAATTTGTTGAGGCGTTCTAACACCGGCTACCACATCTTCTCCCTGAGCATCTAGCAAATATTCCCCGTTAAATTCATTTTCTCCTGTTCCGGCATCTCTAGTAAAACAAACGCCGGTGCCAGAATTGGTTCCCATATTTCCAAAAACCATTGCCTGCACGTTTACGGCAGTTCCCCACTCAGATGGATAGCCATTCATTTTTCTGTAGTACTTAGCACGGTCAGAATCCCAACTTTCAAAAACAGCCATAATAGCTCCCCATAGTTGTTCCCATGGATCGGTAGGGAAGAGTTGTTTGGTTTGTTTTCTGATTATGTCTTTAAAATCGTAAACTAAATCTTGAAGGTCTTGAACCGTAAACTGTGTATCAAGTGTAATGTGTCTTTTATCTTTTAGATGGTCGATAATTTCCTCAAAAGGATCTACATCATCTTTTGATTCAGGTTTTAAACCCATCACCACACTACCATACATTTGTATAAATCTGCGGTATGAGTCCCAAGCAAAACGCTCGTTTTTTGTTTTTTTGGCTAGGCCAATTACGGTTTCGTCATTTAAACCGAGGTTTAGCACCGTATCCATCATACCGGGCATAGAAACTCTAGCTCCCGACCTTACCGATATAAGTAAAGGATTTTTTGAGTTTCCAAATTGAGCATCCATTGAGTTTTCCACGGCTACAATAGCTTCTTCAATTTCTCCTTTTATCTTTTCTATGGTGGCTTCTCTGCCTTCTTTATTGTAAAAAGTACAAACTTCTGTTGTGATTGTAAACCCCGGAGGTACTGGAATACCTAAATTACTCATCTCTGCCAAGTTAGCTCCTTTACCTCCCAAGAGGTTTCTCATGGAGCTGTTTCCATCTGTGGTTTGTCCGCCAAACTTGTAAACACTTTGGCCAACCTTTTCTAAAACTTCCATTATTAAATTATTTGTTATTCGATTTTTTAGGTGGTTAGAATTTTATTGGGCAAAGTTGAGTGATTAAATTGCCTTATATAGTGATAAGTGTCATAATTACACTTTTAAAAAGATGCTTTTAGTCAGAAATACTACAAGTGTCTTTTATCTTATATAGGGTGAAATGTTTTTTAATGAAAAATTATTTCTAATTTTCAATCAAAATTTAAAGGGATGAGAACAATGCAACAATGGTTTGATGAGTATGGAGAAAGCCATCAAAACCCAATAAATAAAGCCTTTCATTGGGTTTGTGTACCTACAATATTCTTTACCATAATTGGATTATTGAGTGCTATTCCGTTGCCATTTATTGGTTACGCCGGTAGTAACGCTACTTATTTGCATTTAGGAAGTTTATTGATTGGTTTAGGGTTACTTTTTTACCTAAGAGTTTCAATTCCAATGTTTTTGGGAATGGCCTTATTTTCTTATGTCGTTTTATTTTTAAACAAAAGGCTAGGGCAAGCCATCGAAATGAACTATGCCCTTTTTAACTTCATTTTGTTTGCCTTGGCATGGGTTGGCCAATTTATTGGCCATAAAATAGAAGGTAAAAAGCCCTCTTTTTTTAAGGATGTTCAGTTTCTGTTAATAGGTCCTGCATGGCTAATGGGATTTATTTACCGAAAAATAGGCTTTAAGTATTAAACTCCTTATAAATAATTTGCTGTTACCTAAATGTGTTATTAAGAGTTTATGCTTTTAATGCTATTTAAAAAACACATTTACAAAGCCCTTTCAAAACGAACTCAAAAGGCCTATGAGGTTTTATTTAAAGCTTTTGGAAAGAAACTTTTTTTATATGCTGTAAAAAATTATGGTGTATCAGAAGATGTTTCGTGGGGGTTGATTTACAGTACCTTAGAAAAGGTTTCAAAAAGAATCAACGAATACAAATTTGAAAATGATAATCAAGTTAATAATTTGATTTTTAAGGCTTTTTTGAATGCGCTAAAAAACCATTTTAGAAGTGAAACAAATAATAGGAAGCACCTAGAAATTACCTATTCTGATGAGTTAGAAAAAATTGAACAACCTGTAGGAAATAATTTAGAAGCTTCTGAAAAGGTAATCATTGTTCAAAGGGCACTGCAAGATTTTGAGCCTTGGCAAAGAGACCTTCTTTTATTAAAGGCTCAAGGTTTAACTTATAAAGAGATTGAAGGCATACTGCAAATTCCTTCTGATAATTTAAAGGTTTATTTCGGTAGACTTAAGAAAAAGTTAGAGGAGCAAATTTTATTAATCAATCCCAAAATTGTTGAACATGGAAGCTAAAAACAACTCAGAAAATATTGAGCAATTGTTGAATCAGGCTTTTCTTGATCTTGATTTTGAGGAGCCAAAAAACCAAAAAATTATGAATGCAGTTGCAAATAAGTATTTATCTCCAAAACCTATAATTGGTTGGATAAATAAAGGTTTTAACCAAGTTTTTCTTTTTTCTATAGCAACAATAGCCTTAAGCATCACAGTTATTTATTCAGTTGAAATTGATTTTTCAAAAAGTCCTTCTAAAAGTTCATTTATGCCTCCGGTAAGTGACACTTTAAATGAAGCTAATGTAAAAAGAGAAAAAGTTGACATTAACCAATACTTTGAAGTTGAAAAACTTGATATAAGAAGTATTGAAAAGCTACCTGTTTCTATATCAGAGTCATTAATGTTAACACAATTGCCTGAGCCTGAAATTGAGCGATTTTCTAATAGTTCAATAGCCGCAAAAGAAGATACCGTAAAACCTTATGTTTTTCCAAAATTAAATGTGGATGATAGACAAAAAACGATTGAACAAAAGGAAGAAATGTTGAAGGTCCTAAACAAAGTTGATAAAGCGTTTTACCAATTTGTAACCATTGGGGAGGTTAAATCCGAAAATGGAGAAATGGTCAAAATTCAAGACTTCTACATGTCAGTAGGTGAGGTTTCTAACTTAGAATATAGAACTTACCTTTTTGATTTATTGATGCAGGGAAGGAATGAAGAGTTTTTAATCTCCAAACCAGATCAAGCAAACTGGAGCAAAGAATTAAATTCCTCAATGAGCCCTTTCGAAGATCATTATTTCTCGCATCCGGCGTATGATAATTATCCGGTGGTTAATGTTACCCTTCAAGGAGCCGAAAATTATTGCAAATGGCTTTTAGAGGAATTTTTGAAGTATGACAAAAAGAAAAAAATTAAATTATACGAAGTGAAAATTCCAACCCTATATGAGTGGATTCATGCCGCAAAAGGTGGAAATGAAAAATCTCCCTATCCATGGGGAGCCCCTTATACACGAAATGCAAAAGGGTGCTTTTTGGCAAATTTTGATTACCTAAGTATAGATGATAACTGCGAGGGTTGTGACTCTTCGAAACAAAAGGAGCTTTCCGTAACCATAGAGAATCAAAATTTATTTGTAGGCACTGCACCAATTTATTCTTATTTGCCCAATGATTTTGGTTTGTATTGTCTAAGTGGGAACGCTGCAGAATTGGTAGTGTATCCTGATGGTAGCTATGGTACTAAAGGAGGTAGTTGGAGAAGTCCATCTTATGAAATTCAAATTGATGGCCCTGAAAGATTTAAAGGTAAGCTAGGCTCTTCTGTTGAGGTTGGCTTTAGACCAATAATAAGATTTGTGAAGTTGTAATTAACCTATCAAGAAAATGGCTGGTTGCTTATTCAAATCAGGCTTTCTAGCTTTCCATTCACCAATAGTTCTTGTAATCACCTTTTCTTTGGCAGAGTTGAGGTTAGCTGCAATACACAATTTGGTAACGGGTGAGCAACTTTTTATGAGGTTGTCTAACAGCTGATTGTTGCGGTAAGGTGTTTCCATGAAAATTTGGGTAAGGTTTTGTGTCCTAACCAAATTTTCAAAAAACTTAATTTTCCTTGTTCTTTCTTTTTTATCTATTGGGAGGTAGCCATGAAAAGAAAAGCCTTCACCGTTTAGCCCAGATGCCGCTAGCGCCAATAAAATTGATGAAGGACCAATTAAGGGTTTAACCTGAAGCTCTAATTCGTGGGCTAAAGCAATTAGCTTCTCACCGGGATCTGCAACTGCAGGCATTCCAGCTTCAGAAAGTAAGCCTGCACTTTTACCTTCAATTAACTTCGAAAGCCAATTAAAATCAAAAGCGTTTTTGGTTTTTGGTGAAGGCAGCTCTTTAAGCTCAATTTCATTTATGGGTTTTGGATGGTCTACCTTAGATAGAAAACTTCTAGCGCTTTTTGCTCGCTCAACAAAGAAAAAGTCAAGTTGGTGAATTACCTTAATATTCTCACTTGGAAAGCTTTGCGCTACATTTTCTTCACCAATAAAATTAGGAATTAAGAAAAGCGTTCCCTTAGCCATTTTTATGTTTTTTGATGATTACTTCACAGGCCTCGTCTAACATTTTAAAGACTTTGTCGAAACCTGAAATTCCTCCAAAATAAGGGTCGGGAACCGAATGTTTTTTACCGGGTGAAGTGAGGTTTAAAATCATTTCTACCTTTTCTTCATCTTGTTGGTTTCTTGACAATGCTAAAACATCCTCGTAATTTGATTTATCCATTACATATATTTCATCGAACTCATCAAAATCTGAAACCGAAAATTGCCTGCCTCTTAAAGCGCTAATATCTACCCCAAACTTTTTGGCTGTGGCTTCGGCTCTTTCATCGGGACTTTGGCCAATATGCCAATGTCCGGTACCTGCAGAATCTATAGAAATATTTACCCCTGCATCTTTTGCTTTATCTCTCAATATGCCCTCTGCCATTGGCGAGCGACAAATATTCCCTAAACAAACCATTAAAACTTTCTTCATCTCGTAAAAATAAAAAACCCGCTATTACTAAGTAACAACGGGTTTAATTGTATCAAACTAAAAAATCTATTGAATAGCGATTTTTTTCTCAAGATCTGCAATGTAACCTCTAAAACGTTTATCAGTATCTAGCAAGTTATTTACTGTTTTACAGGCATGTAACACAGTAGCATGATCTTTACCTCCGCATTGTGCACCAATACTTGCCAATGAAGCTTTGGTCATTTTTTTGGAGAAGAACATTGCTATTTGCCTTGCTTGAACCACTTCACGTTTTCTAGTTTTAGACTTCAACAACTCAATTGGTAAGTCGAAATAATCGCAAACTACCTTTTGAATGTAATCTATAGAAACTTCTCTTGCCGTATTCTTCACAAATTTATCTATCATAGATTTTGCAAGCTCTAGCGTAATAGATTTTTTGTTGAGTGATGATTGAGCGATTAATGAAATTAAAGCGCCTTCTAACTCTCTAATGTTTGTGGTGATAGAATAAGCTAGGTATTCAACAACCTCTTTTGGTAAGTCTATACCTTCTTGGTACATCTTCATTTCTAGAATTTTAATCCTAGTTTCTAATGAAGGTGCTTGAAGGTCTGCCGATAATCCCCACTTAAACCTTGAAAGCAATCTTTGCTCCATTCCTTGCATTTCAACAGGTGGTTTATCAGAAGTTAAAACAATCTGTTTTCCTGTTTGGTGCAGGTGGTTAAAAATGTGGAAGAAAATGTCTTGTGTTTTTTCTTTTCCGGAGAAGAATTGTACATCATCAATAATCAAAACATCAATCATTTGATAGAAGTGTACAAAATCGTTTTGGTTGTTGTTTCTAACCGATTCAATGTATTGTTGGGTAAACTTTTCGGAGCCTACAAACAATACAGTTTTGTTTGGGTGATTTTTCTTGATTTCAATACCAATTGCGTGAGCAAGGTGTGTTTTTCCTAAACCAACACCACCGTAAATCAATAATGGGTTAAAGGCAGTTCCACCAGGTTTGTTGGCTACTGCAAATCCTGCAGAACGAGCCAATCTGTTAGATTCACCTTCAACAAAGGTCTCAAAAGAGTAATTGGGATTTAATTGAGAATCTACAACTACTTTTTTAAGGCCCGGAATAATAAACGGGTTTTTAATGGTTTTTGAACCGATATCTAGTGGCATTGCCACTGCTGGGTTGCGTACCTCTTTTGAGTTAGAGGTAGGAACTTTAATTGCGTACGGTGGTTTGTTAGAGTTGAAGTTATTCTCCATAATAATGCTGTACTCTAACTTACCTTCCAGCCCAAGTTCCTTCTTAATAGTTTTCTTTAACAACGTAATGTAATGTTCTTCTAGCCACTCGTAAAAAAACTGGCTAGGCACTTGAATGGTTAGTACGTTGTCTTTTAGTTTGATGGCCTTGATAGGCTCAAACCACGTTTTGTAGCTTTGGATACTTACATTGTCTTTAATTACAGACAAACAGCTTTTCCAAACATCTTCATGCATTTTGCTCATTCGCTTTTATCCAAATTTTAGGTCTTTTAAATAAATATTTTTGCCGAATGGAATAAGACATGCATGGGGTATGCAACAGTCTTGTTAATTCCCTAAAGGCTCAACAAATATTCATATAATTTGGGTGAAAAAAAAATAAATTTTAGTTGTTTCTTATGGAAATTTTACATGCTATTTACCTTGTTATTTTAGTTAAACCCCACAAGTTGCTGACTTGTAAAATATTAAGGTAATGTTAAGTGAAAATTACGGATATGCTCAGAATTAAAACTTTTTAATTTCCAAATTTTTTGACCAAAAAAAAGTATTTTATTTCTGCATAAAATCACCAATTTCTTCATTGATTTGTGCTAGTTATCAACAAAAAAGTAGAATTAACAATGTATGTTCATAAAACAAAGTTGAGAGTAAGGTATGCCGAAACAGACCAAATGGGGTATGTTTATTATGGAAATTATGCTGCCTATTATGAGGTTGCACGAGTTGAAACTTTAAGGTCATTAGGATTTACTTATAAAGAGTTGGAAGACTCAGGGGTAATGCTTCCTGTTTTAGAGTTTCAGATAAAATATGTTAAGCCTGCTTTTTACGATGAGGAGTTAACCATTGAAACTACCATAAGTAAATTACCACAAGCTAGAATTGCCTTTGACTATAAAACCTACAACCAGAAAAACGAATTGCTAAACTTTGGTTCAACTACATTGGTATTTGTGAATATTGAAACTAAAAAGCCTACCCAAGCACCTCAAGAAATGCTACAAGCATTGAAACCATTTATGGAAAGTTAAGTAGTTTATATGTTTCGTTTCCTACCTTAAGCAGTCCAAGTCCCTTCCAATTTTGATTTATGCTTATTGAATTATTTCCTTTTGGTATTTTTCCTTCTTGTACAATTTGCCCTTGTAGATTAAAAATTTGATAGGTTTTATTTTCTGCTACCGGATTGCTTAACCAAATGATGTTTTCGGTTATCCAAGCTGTGTTTTCAGAAGTTGATGTAACATGTGAAGTTAACCCCACCGAAGGGCAATTTAATATTAGTCCTCTATTAAAAAATATTTGACAAATGTCTTCTCTGTAAGCGCCTCCGTTTGAAATATCATTTACATAAATAAAGAGGTAAGCTGCATCTTGCATACTCATGTTGTTTAGGTGAAGCGCTGCAGATTCAATTAACAACCTATCTGTAGTATTTCTTCCTAAAATATCCCAAACTTCCATTAGTGCAGAAGAGAATATCTCTGCATCTAAATAAATATTGTTTTTTATTCCGGTAGGGTAAGTTTTTGAGGTATTTACAACTCTTCCGCTCCAAAACTCATTGTGGCCATCCCAATTGAAAACACGATGCCAATTAAAAGGATTAATGGATTTAGAGTAGGAGGCAGCAAAATAATCTCCAAAAGCTTCTTCAATAGCAGCTCTTTCCGCGCCTAATTGGGCATTCGGATTAATATCGTAATAAATAGCATGTGCATATTCATGAATAATTACATCTGCATCTTCGGCATCATCTACGCCTCCTGTGCCAAATGTTAGCCTTGGAGGGTTAAATAATTCATTAAAAGAGGATTGATCGGCGCCATTAAAACCATGTGCATCAATGGCTATTTGGTAATTCACCAAACTATCTAATCCTAAATTGGTTAAATGGTTCCTAAAATTTTGAATGTGGTAGGCAATGTTGAGTTCTTCAAACTGCGGTTGGTTTCTATTGTACTTTGGGATGGGGTTTGGATAGGGGTTTGGTGGCAAATCCGGACTAGAAAATTCTTGAATACTTAAATATTTGTTTTCAGGCAAAAAAGCATTAAGGCTATCGCTAAAACTCAACATGGTTGTAGCCAATTGTAGTTGATTATCTAAAAATTGGTTTGATTGATCGTTATCGTCTAAAGTAGAATCGCCATAATTTGTGTTTGAAGAGGTGAGAGGGTCTGGGTTAAAAACCCATACATTGGTTGTGGAGTCTTTTTTGGTTGTGTTTGAATGAAGCAAATCATCCTTTTCTAAAATTTCACCATTAAAGTCAAAAATTATTAGCTCATGGTGGGTGCTGTTGTTTGCATAGTTCAATTGAATTGCCGGAATCAATAATTCTTCTTTTAGATAATAGACTTTATTTAGCATATATTTTTCTGGAGGATTTTGCAGGTTTTCTATAACAAAATCAAACTTCTTTTCGGGAAAAGGTTGAGGTTGATGTTTACCAATAAAATTTGCTTGTTTCACCAAAAAATCTTGTCCATCATTGGTTATTATTATTTTATGAAGTTGGTTGAAAACAGGAATGTTATCGATAGTTTTTACTTCATCATATACAGTAAATTGAGAAGTTTTAAATACCGGTTTACCATTAGGAGGCGTAACTAAATCAATTTCTTGAAAGGTAAAATTGTTTGATTGCCCTAATGCAAAAAGACTTGAAAAAAGAATTATTAGGGTGTATTTAAACTTCATTTATCTTAATGGTAGTGATATGCTGAAAAAGGTTGGAAAGGTTTAGCATTTCCTCTTCATTTATTCTTACAAAAACATTGTAAGAAGTATCATACGCTTCGTTTAATATAGAGGTCTGATTTTGTTTCAGGGTTTGATTTAGTGCTGAAATCTCTCCAAAATCTACTGATAATTTTATGGTAACTTGAGGAATAATAGTTGTTATCGATGCATTTTCTATAGCTTGCTCTGTAGCCGTTTTATATGCATTTATTAATCCGCCTACACCTAGTTTGGTGCCTCCAAAATACCTCACTACCAAGGCGCAAGTATTTAATAGTTCATACTTTTTTAATTGATTGAATATTGGTAAACCTGCAGAATTATTAGGCTCTCCATCATCATTGTATCTTTCGATAACTTGGTTACCATCCTTTATAATATAACTGAAACAATGGTGATTTGCCTTTGGGTGCTGTTGTCTAATCGCTTCAATTTGGGTTTTCGCTTCATTTTCGGAATTAACATTAAAAACAAAACCAAAGTGTTTACTCCCTTTATCCTTAAATAACGACTCTCCCTGTATCGATATGGTTTTAATGGTATTAGGCATTACTATATGCAATCAAAAAAATAGCCAACACACTTAGCCAAATTCCCGCAAGATTTTTTTTAGAGAGCTTCTCTTTAAAAATTATAAAACTTAATAATGCAGAAAGTAGCACTACCCCCATGTTGTTTATCGGAAAAACAACGGAGCTTTCTAAACCAGATTTTTTTAAAGCCATCAATAAAATAAAGATGGAAAAGAAGTTTGGAACTCCTAATACTACTCCATAAGTAATAGATTTTTTGTTTGGGATTCTCTTTTCCTTAATTAAATAAAGTAATCCAAGAATTCCTGCAATTGAAAAGGCAGTTGGAGTAAAAAGCGCAATTTCTTCTTCTAACAAAACTTTTTTCTCAGCAAAGTTTAACATAGCATCTAATATGCCGCTACCTACAAATAGTACCAAAGGCCAAATTAAACTTCCTTGTAAATCTGTTTTTGGCTTTGAGGTAACTAAAAATATACCGATTAGCGCCAAAGCAATTCCAAACATTTTGATTATAGAAGCTGAATCATTGTAAAAAAGAATGGCTACAATAATTGGAATTATAACCGACATTTTATTAGTTACAGATGCTACCGAAACCCCATTTTGTTGGGTAACGTTTGCCATAACATTAAAAAGCGCAATAAATAAAAAACCAATGCCTAAAGCAATTAAGCCAAATGTTGAGTATAGCTGATTGAAGGTTGGAAGACCTCCGTAAAGCAAAAAGCCTAAACCACCTGCAACAAAATAGTTTACAACAATGGCTGTAAGGTTATCTACTTGTTTAAGACTAAAAAGCTTAAATACTAAGAATATTACTGATGAAACAATGATGCTGAGCAGTAACCAGATCATTTTGCAAGGTTAAGATTTTAACTCTTCAGAAATTTCTTTAATTACCTTTTCAATGGTTGTTCTAAGGTCTTCAATAACTTCTTCAGCTTGCTGAATTGAAACTTCCTCCGGATTAATATTCTCGAAATACGAAATACTTTGTAATCCATTTAACCCAATATTGCTAAGTGGAGAGTTTATTTTATGGGCTGTTTTTTTTACCAATCCTATTTGTTGCTTTTGCCAAGCATTTTCAAGTTCAGTTAAATAAAGTGGTAAATCTTCTGCAATTGTTGATAGAAGTTCTACTAAAAAAGATCTATCTCCCTTGGCAAGTCGGTTGGCATAATCTAAATTAATGAGCTTATATTTTCTTGGAAATATTGACCTATTAGAGCCCGAGCTTAATTTTTTGTTATTAGGATTGTAATACTTTTTAATGATGTCGCCCAACTCTTTTGGATCGAATGGTTTTATTAGATAATCGTTAATTCCCGCATATTGATATTTATTTAACTCTTCTCTAAAAATTTGAGCAGTTAATGCAATTATTGGAGCGGATGCATTTTGGTTTGAAAGTTCGCGAATCTCTTTGGCGCACTCAGTACCATCCATTCCCGGTAATTGAATATCTAACAGAAACAAATCAAAGATTGAATTTTCACATTTGCTAAGGGCTTCTTCACCATTATTTGCAGTTTGGTACTCGAAACCTAAATTCTCAAGGAATTTTCCGATAATAAAGAGGTTGTTATGTTCATCATCCACTAAAAGGACCATGCTACATTAAATTTATTCTCTCTAACAACATAGGTTTAATGGCTTTGCTAATTGGCACCATCTTTTTTTCGAACGGAATAGAATTTCCTGCAATAGCTTCAACCTTATCTAGATCTACAATAAACGATTTATGTACCCTAAAAAAGTTGTATTTTGGTAACTTCTCCTCAAAAGATTTCATTGTTGAAAGTACCATGTGTTTTTGTTTAGTTGTAAAAATTCTTACATAATCTCCCATGGCCTCAATAAACAAAATATCGTTAAGGTTTAATCTCACCAATATAGAATCTGATTTTACAAAAATATGGTCGGGTTGCTCACTTATTGAAGATAAGTTTCCCTTTTTGAGGAAAGCTTTTTCAGCAGCAATTAAAAACCTATGATAATCAATTGGTTTTTGTAGATAGTCTGTAACATTAAGTTCAAAAGACTCGAATGCATAGTCTCTTTTAGACGAAACAATAATTATTTCAGGCTGATATGGTAGTTGTTTGATAAAGGCTAAACCATCTAATTTAGGCATTTCTACATCCAAAAAAACGAGATCAATGTTTTCGGTTTTCAAAAAATTAATTGCCTCCTCAGGGTCGGTAAAAGAGTTTACAAACTCAAGAAAAGGTGTTTACTCAATACAACGCTTAACGGCAACTATAGATGTTCTATCATCATCAACAACAATACATTTTATGGCCTTTGCTTAAGTTAATTTCAAAGGTAGTTTAAATTGTACACTTATTGGGTGTATCTGTAGTTAGACGTTAGTTGCTCAAAAAGTTTATTAAGTTGAGCGGCGTGGTTGTTCCAAGAGAAGTTTTTTTCAACGAAAATTCTCAATTCTTCGCCTTCAGAATTTCTTAAATCTTCATCATTTAAAAGCTTAAGGCAATTTTGCGCAAAACCTTCAGCAGTATTTGCGCATCGAAGTTTGTTTTCTTTCATCTCTAGGGCATTAAAGGCAACGGGAGAGGCTACAAAAGGTAATTTCATTGCCATAGCTTCTAATAGTTTATTCTGTAATCCGGCTCCAAGCCTAAGTGGGGCAATAAAAACTTTTGAACGATTGTATGAAGTTCTTATATCTTCTACAAACCCTGTAATTGTAATATTTTTTGATGCTAGTTTTAAAACACTTTTTGTGGGGTTGGTGCCTGAAATAAGAAAGTTTGTGTGAGGCCTTTCCATTAATATTTTCGGAAAAATTGACTCAACAAAATAGCAAACCGCATCTACATTTGGAGGGTATGCCATATTACCTACAAAAACTAAATCGAAATCTTTTTTTGTTTGTGTAGGATTAAAAAATTCGGTATCAACACCATTTGGTACAATATGCAATTGATGTTTTTGGGTTAAGGGCAAAAGGGCATGGTCTTGTTTAGAAATTATGGTTTGAGCATCAAACTCTTTCCCAAGCTCATTTTCATAAATTGCTAATCTCTTGGCTTCTTCTTTAACAAAGGGTTTAATGATGGGAGAGGAATTGTTAATTCTCCGATTTATTGCAGAAGATAAAGAGTCCATAAAGTCTATTACCGTTGGAATGGTTGTGTACTTTTTGGTGTATTCTGCAGTTCTAACCAATTGGCAATATATTATATCCGGAACCTTTTCTTCTAAAAAGTTTGTAAATTTTTTTTGGGCTTGCCTTGAGTTGAAATAGTTTACTTGAAAGGGAAGCTTATTAAAAACAGATTTAATCAAGTTATAAGCTAGCTGTAGTTTCGAAAACTGAACAACCTCTAACCTAGAACACAGCTTTTTTAATTTGCTTTTGGCATCGGGATGAATTTTTCCTTCATTCAGGCAAAAAAGGCTAATGGAATTATGTTTACTTAAAATTCTAAGTTGATGGTAGGCTCTTAGCTTATCGCCTTTATCTAAGGGGTAGGGAACACGAGATAAAACCACCAAAATTTCCATTAAAAAAGGTTTTTAAGATTTTGGTTTAACAGGGCTTGGGTGCTTTCGAACCCAAATTTAGACTGAAAATGATTCAAGCAGTTTTCTACAAGCTTTTTACTTAGGTTTTCATCATTTTTTAACCTTAAGCATTGTTCCTTAAACTCTTGAGGGTTACTAGCCAATAAAAAGTGTTTTTCTTCTTCCAAACCCCAACCTTCTATACCTTTTGTGGAAGAAACAATTGGCCTTTGGAATCTTATCGCATCTAGAATTTTTATTCTTATTCCCGAACCTGAAAAAACAGGATTAATGAAAACATCTATTTGCTCAAAAAAATCGGTTTGCTTTTCTACCTCACCTAAATTATTGAAGTATTCGTTGGCATTTAGGCTATCATCTTGAAAACGCCCTGCCATTAACACTTTTATTTGATGGGTATTTAAAATAGGAGATAAATCCTTTTTAATAAATAGGCCTGCTTCATAATTGGGCTGCCAATTCATAGCACCCAAAAAGCCCACGGTAAACTCTTTATTTTGTTTTGGTAAATGGGTGTTATAAACATTTATGCAAACCGGTAAAAAAGCAAGCTTTGGTCTTAGTTCATTTGGAAATGTAGCAAGTTCTTCGCTATTGAGGTGCCAAATAGCATCTGCTTGGGTAAAAATTTCGAGTTCTTCCTTTTTTAGTCTATTTGATTGCAATTGAAAATATCCCTTTTTTAAAAGGTTATCTACTTTTTTACCAAGATTTTCCCAAACCAAAAACTCTAGGTTATGCGACCTTAATACCATTTTGGTATTAACAGTTTTTTTTAATTCAGGAAGGTAAATGGCAGCTACTAAACCATCGAATATAATAAGGTCGTATTGGTTAGTAGCTTTTTCGAATAGCACCTTTTTAAAAAGTGGTTGCTTAAACCTCGAAGTTATGTACGATGCTGATGACCATAGATTTTTTACAGCACCCGATTTAGTGGGAAAAGTACTCAGTTTTACATTAAATACTTCTCCTTGTTTAATTAACCAATCGGGGAATTCTTCAAACTTAAATGGATGCTTTTCTGTAGAAATGCTAAGTAAATCAACTTGGTGATTAGATTGCACCAAAAGCCTTGTAAGCGATTGCTCTGCAAAAGTGCCTCCATCTACATTGGGGTAGGGTGGTTTATGGCATACTTGTAGAATTTTCAAGGCTTCTTTGATTTGAATATAGATTTGATTTTATCAATTATTTTAGAGTACCATTCCCAATCGAAAAGGGCAGCATCTCTAGTAGATTTATAAGTTAGAAATACACCCACAGGAAAAAGTATGGTAGTTGCCATCCACATGCCTTTTACAGCTTCCCAATCTGCCTCTTTAACAAGCTTTTCGCCTGTGATTGATAAAACATGGAAAACCAAGAAAAACAATACCGAAATAATTACCGGCATTCCAAGGCCACCTTTTCTAATTATTGCGCCAAGTGGAGCCCCAATAAAAAATAGTATTAAACAAGCTATAGATAAGGTGAACTTTCGGTGCCATTCTATTTCGTGCCTTTTTATTAGCCTATCGTTAGAAGTTACATACCTTGTTAAGGTGGTGATGTAGGTTTTACCTCTTCTTAAAGCAGCAATGCCCCCCTGGTAAATACTGTTTTGAAGCCCTTTTGGATATTGATTCATTTCAAACTTTGAGGCTAAAGAATCAGGTATTCCAAAATTATTAGTTAGGCTATCTTTAAATAAACTCAACCCTTCTTTGGCTTTGTCTCCCATTCTAATTATTCCTTTTTCTGTTTCTAGGTGCAGCGTATCAATAGAAGCCTCAAGTTGAATGAGGTTTAACATTTTGTAGTTGTTTTTAAAAAGGTCTTCATCAGAACGGTTCATTTTAAACCCTGAAACATCCATATAGATAACCTCTTTTTCAAAATCACTTTTAAAAAGAGAACTTTTGGCAGATTTTACTTCATTGTAAGAATGACCATTTTTTAAAGTAAGAACCAATTTAGATTCATCGGCTGTCATTTTCATGGT
>JAAZVO010000037.1 GCA_018623405.1 Crocinitomicaceae bacterium | reverse complement strand
TTCCGCAAGGAGCGCCTATAAAACTTATCTCATTTCGATGAAATTTCCCACCAACAGGTTTTACAATATCCCCGTGCTTTTTATGCTGCTTCATAATTGCTTTTACCTCCGGTTTTTTTCAACAATTTGGTCTCTACAATTTCAATTTCATGCGAGAAGCCTTTACACATGTCGTAAATGGTTAGCGCAGCAACAGTTGCACCTATTAGGGCTTCCATCTCAACTCCGGTTTTTCCAGTCACTTTAGCAGTACAATAGATTTCTACCTCTTTGGCTTTATTCACCTTAATTTCTACGGTACATTTATCCAATCCAATGGGATGGCAAAGCGGAATAAGTTCACTCGTTTTTTTAGACCCCATGATTCCGGCGAGAATAGCGGTTTGAAAAACCGGGCCTTTTTTGGTGTGAATTTCTTCGTTTTCTAGTTGTTCAATAATAGCCTCATTCAATTTTACCTTTGAGAAGGCTATAGCAATTCTTTCTGTTTCGTTTTTTTTGGAAACATCAACCATAGTTGGTTCACCGGTAGGAGTGAGGTGAGTGAATTTTTTTTCCATTAATTCATTGTTACTTTGCAAAACTACAATTTATAGAAAGGTCTAATTGAAATCAAAATCACACAATCGCTATCAAAGGCATTTTCATCTACCCAACTTTTCTGAGGCTGAACAGCAGAAACTAACTGATGCAAAGGTACTAGTTGTAGGTGCCGGAGGGTTAGGGGCTCCATTGCTTCAATACCTTACTGCAGCGGGAGTTGGCACCATTGGGATTGTAGATTTTGATAGGGTGGAGGAGAGTAACTTGCATCGGCAAATACTTTTTGGGGATGCTGACCTTGGGAAATTAAAAGTAGAGGTGGCCATCCAAAAGTTAAAAGCCCACAACCCATTTGTTGAGTTTATTTCTCATACCGAAAAACTAACCTCACAAAATGCCTTCGATATAATTTCCAAGTATGATGTAGTAGCCGATGGCACAGATAATTTTCCTACACGATATTTAGTAAACGATGCTTGTGTAATACTAGGAAAAACAAATGTGTATGCCAGTATTTTTCGTTATGAAGGCCAAGTGAGTGTTTTTAATTATTTAGGGAAAAAGAAAATCCCAAATTACAGAGATTTACATCCCAATCCGCCCTCACCAGGTACAGTTCCAAATTGTGCTGAGGCAGGAGTATTAGGTGTTTTGCCCGGAATAATTGGAGCAATGCAAGCCAATGAGGTTATCAAAGTTATTACAGGAATAGGAGAGCCTTTAGTAGGAAAGTTATTTGTATTTGATGCTTTAACAATGCAAAGCCGAAAAATAGGTTTTGAAAAAGTCCAAAGTCAAAAACCAATTACGGAGTTAATTGATTATTATGAGTTTTGCGGGATAAGACAACCTGCAGTTGACTCAATTTCTAAAGAAGGATTGAAAGCTTGGCTTAATGCAGAATATCCATTTTTATTGGTTGATGTTAGAACAGAAAAAGAGCATGTAACCCAAAATATTGGGGGAGTTAACATTCCCTTTAATCAACTAGATAAAAACTTAAAACTGTTTGAAGGAGCTGCTGAAGTAGTGGTTTATTGCCATTCAGGTTTTAGGAGTGGAAAAGCACTTGAAGTTCTTAAAGAGAAATTTCCCAATCAAAAATTCTACAACCTAAAAGGGGGTATAGAAGAATGGTACTAAATCTGGATACCAAAACCGTGTAACAGTGCCAAACGAAGCCCAACATAGGTAACTAAAATCGCAGTTAAAATGCGAATGGTATTGATGTTAAACTTGGAGTTTGTAAGGTAAGAGCCTATGCTACCTCCAATTACCACTGCAGCAATTAATGGAATAATTAATTGCTTGTTTACAATAAATGATTGTGAAACCAAAAGTCCGGTTAACCCTGCAGCAGAATTTACCAAAATAAAAATTGAGGCCAAGGCAGCTACTGTTTTTGGCGTTTTCCAACCAATTAAGTTTAGCGTAGGAGAGAGGAAAATTCCTCCTCCAATTCCGGTTATCCCAGATAAAAGTCCAATACCCGAACCTAACCCCAATCTACTTATTAAATTGAGTTGTTTTTCACTAACTTTTTTTCTCAAAGCTTGCAACAGCATAAAACCACCTGATGTAAGCAAGGCTCCGCCTAAAATCAAAAAGAAAATACTTTCACTGAGTTTTATTTGTGCACCTAAAAAGGCAACAGGCATACTCAAAACAATAAAAGGCCAAAATGCCTTTAAATCAATTTGCTTATTCCGAATAAAGTTGAAAGTTCCGATAGAAACTACCACCAAGTTGAGTACTAAGGCAATGCTTCTTATTTCGTAAAACCCAGTAAGAAAAATACTGAGAATTGCCAAGTAGCTTGACCCTCCTCCAAACCCAACAGAACTATAAAAAAAAGCAATAAAGAGAAACAGAATGGGTAGCCAAACCTCCATTATTCAAAGAAAGAAATTCTTACCAAACAGGAGGGGACTAACCTTACTTATTCCCCTTAGCGTAATCAGCTAAAAACTGAGCCAGGCCATTATCAGTTAATGGATGATTTAACAAGGCCATAATTGATTTCAAAGGACCTGTCATTACATCGGCTCCAATTTCAGCACATTGAATAATATGCATTGGATGACGTACCGATGCTGCTAAAATTTCAGTGTCAAAAAGGTAGTTATCGTAAATGGTTCTTATTTGATCAATAAGATCAAGTCCATCTGTGCTAACATCATCTAACCTACCAATAAATGGGCTTACATAAGTAGCTCCTGCTTTGGCTGCTAATAAAGCTTGTCCTGCAGAAAAAATTAGTGTGCAGTTAGTTTTGATGTCTTTTTCAGAAAAGTATTTTAAGGCTTTAACACCATCTTTTATCATCGGAACTTTTACTACAATATTTTCATGTAATGCAGCTAGGGCTTCACCTTCTTTTACGATACCATCAAAATCTGTTGCAATTACCTCGGCACTAACATCGCCATCTACAATGTTGCAAATATCAATGTAGTGTTGCATAATATTATCATGCCCTGTTATGCCTTCTTTAGCCATTAAAGATGGATTGGTAGTTACACCATCTAATACACCTAAGTCATTAGCTTCTTTTATTTCATCTAGGTTTGCGGTATCAATAAAGAATTTCATTTTAGTTTTATTTTTTACAAATGTAATCTAGAGAAGAAGGGAAACAACTTCTGTTGAAAAAGGATTGTATAATGTTAATTTTTTAAGCTTAAACCAGGGCTAAATTTTTCTTTCCCTGCAAAATTGTATTTAGGTAGCTAGTTAATACGCTTAAACCTGGTTGATATGTTCTATTGTTGTTAACTACCAAATCTGCAGCTCCTCTGTAGGGCTTTAAATATTTTTGATAGCAAGGTTTTACATGGTTTTTCCATTGGTATTGCACATCTTTTTCAGGATAACCTCGTTCTTCTTTGTCTCTTTTTAAACGCCTCATTAAGCGGGTATTATCATCAGCGTGCAAGAAAACTGTTAGATCTAACAAATCCCAAATTTCACCAAAATGGAAAATAAATAATCCTTCCATTACTAAAATAGGAGTGGGTGCTACCTTTATGGTTTTGGGTTTTTTATTTCTATTGTTGAAAGTATATTCTGTTTTTTCGATGGCGATATTGTTGATAAGTCGTTGCATATCTTTAAAAAACAACTCTCTATCAATAGCAGTAGGTAAATCAAAGTTTACTTTTCCTTTTTTATCTGTTCTTTGCTTTTTCTTAGGGAGATAATAATCGTCTTGAGATACAACAGAGATGTATTCCTTTCCAACATTTTTTACCAATTCTTTAATAAATGAAGTTTTGCCACTTCCGCTACCTCCTGAAATTCCTATAACGTAAGGTTTATTCAACTTTTCAGATTTTTATTTTTTTAAAAATGTATGGTCCGTTTTCTGCTCCCCAAATTTGAATATCATCTGCATTATAACCTCTATCCCAACTTTCCATTTGCTTTTTGGTGAGCTTTACTTCTGAAGTAGCATAGCTTGCTCCCCTAAAATTATTCTTACAATCTGCTTTATTTGTGCTACCTGTAAAAGCTCTTTTTTGTTTTACGAAATTTAGGTGCACTCCACAGCCTTCTAATTTTGTTAATTCTTCAGTTTTTAATGATGAAAATATCGATGGATTTTTCCATTTCAAAACCCATTCTTTTGGGTTTGGAAATTCATAAATCTCACTTAAAAAATTCTTATCATCTATTTGAATTACCTGATATATTCTTTGACGGTAAGGTTTGCCTTGAATTTTTGCAACTGCTTGTTCAACATATAGCCAAAAGTCATTTCCATTTGATCTTTCAGGCCATATCTCATACATGTGTAATGAAATGTTGTAGTAGTTAGAGTCTTTTGCTGCTTGTTGATGGCTATCGTAAGAACCTACCATCCAAGATTTGAGCTTTTCTAAGTCTTTTTGGGCGCTCAAAAAGGAGAAACTGAAAAGTAGTAAAGTAGAAAAAAGCAGTTTCATCGTAAATCAAATGCAATATTAAAATTACCGCATAAAATAAAAAATGGGTAAGCTACTTGCATCGCACCGCTACAACCGATTACCCTTGCTGCGTTCCCGCCCTGGGGGAGTTCATCAGGAGCTGGTCGTACAAGACTTACCCGTTGCAAAATTAGTAACATTGACTTAACATAAAAGCCAAATGTCAACTAATTTCATATTAAATAAAAGGATTAGACCACTTTATGTCTTTGTAGATGTTCTCTCCACTTAAAGTTTTAAGAAATGCGATTAAGGCTTCTTTTTCTGCCGTAGTTAAATTTAGTTGTTGTGGTTGACCTGCCGGCATTAATCTCGGATCTAAGTTGTTGTTTCCATTAACCACAGTTATATCATTATAATGATCAATAACCTCCTGCATTGTAGAGAACTCTGCACTATGCATTAGTGGACCATTTAGTTCGCCTGATTGGTTAAAAACATCTCTTAAACTTGGTGCCCTTGTGTTTGTAACATCTATTGTGTTAGGGTCTGATAAGTTAAGCACAATGCCATTATTGCTTGAATTTGGGTCAATATCAAACTCAGGGGCTCGGTGGCAACCTTGGCAACCCGCTCCACCACCCCCGGGAGGTACACCCGGAGCACCCTCTGGCGGATTGAAAAAAAGAGATTTTCCAAGGTTTTCTTGAGCAGTAAAGTTTGGAAAGTCTTGTTGGTCAACTACTACTTGATTTCTGCCTTCATCATATTTTGAATCAAAAGATTGGATACTCCTGATAAATTGTGCCAATGCATTTTGTATGCGTTCTTCGGTAATATTTTTATCACCATACACAAATTCAAAAAGGGTTGGGTAGTATTCTACATCTTTTAATTTGGTAATTAAGTCTTCCATATCAGGATCGCCATTGGTGCCGCTGTAACCCATTTCAATATGGTCTTGAATGGGCATTGTTGTTTGAGTTTCTAGGGTGTTTGCTCTTTCATCCCAAAAGAATTTAGATTCATCGGCATACCTTGCATTTACTAACCTCATGGAGTGCCTTCCTGTTTCCCCATTTAATCCTTCACTTCTTGTAGCAATATCACCAAAAGCATATTCTTGCTTGTGGCAGCTTGCACAAGCTATTATGTTATTTGACGAAAGATTTTTATCATAAAATAATACCCTACCTAATGTTGCACCTTCATTGGTTATTCCATTATTGGCAGTATTGTCTTTAGTGATGTATGCCGGTTTCGATTGATTTGCATAATCGAATAGATTTTCTAAATTAATATTTCCTCCAAAAGCCGATGAAATTACATCAGGATTGGTAATTGAAGGAGTATTGGAAGTTGATGTATCTGGTTCAATGCTTTCGGAAGTGTTTTTTTACATGAGGAAAAAATAGTTATGGTTAGGATAAAAATTAGTAGGTTTTTCATGTTGTAGTTTCTCTTTTAGACGTAATTTATTTAGAATTCTCTCGGTTGATGGGGAGGCTTTTTTGCACCTCCAAGCATCTGCTGCACTGCATTTTTTACAAATTCTTGATAATTAGGTAGTTGCTCTTCGTTTAATATTTGCTTTAGCGCTTCAAAATGTTGTTTGGTTACTTCAATTTTTATTTTTTGTTGTTGCATAATTTGGTTTAAAAGCTCCTCAGAAAAGTTTGGATTTGCTTGATGAAGCGCCAAGAAATAATTATCTAAAAGTTGTTTTTGTTCTTCATTGGCTTCCCTCATTGCTTGTTGATGAGTTGTAACTAATTCCATAAATTTTTCCTCTTGTTCTTTATTTAATTCTAACTGATTTATAGCGTGTTGATTCATATCTATTTGAGGACTATGCGGAGGAGGGAAATGAGTATGATTTTGCTTTTTAGGAAATAAAATAAATAGCATTAGTGCTATATTTAAAACAATTAGCACTCCAATACTTATTTTAAGTATTGTTAAGTTTTTCATCATTAATAAATTTCAAATGAGTTTAATACCTTACTGTAATTTCCGGTTGATTGGGTATAATTATTTATCGATTTATCAGTTTTTAATTTCATTGATATACTAGTAGCATTTAATAACACTAATGCAATAACGGCAGCGGCAAACCATCTTATTGATTTAGACTGGTTGTATCCATAAACTTCTTCCATTAATCTTTGGTGTACATGATTTGCCGGTGTTGCTCTTTTTATTTTGGAGGCTCCCTTAATAATGTTTACTATTTGATCTTTTCTGCTCATTTTTATTTAAGACGTTTTTTATTTGCTTTTCCCTCGGTTTGGGAAATCTTTTTCTAAAATTTCCCTTAGTTTTTGTTTTGATCGCCCAATTAAGGATTCAACTGCTTTGGGTGTAACATCAAGAATATTTGCAATTTCTTTATGCTTTAAACCTTCAATCTGACTAAGAATAAAAGCAGTTTTTTGGTTATGGTTTAATTGGTCAATTGCTTTAAAAAGTATTGTAGAGTCTTCCTGTTGCTCTAAAGAAGCTCCCGGATGGTGAAAGTCTGTTGGCCCAACATTTGATTCTTCGTTTGGCTTACTAAAAATTGAAAACACTATTCCAAAGCGTTTTTTTGCTTTTCTCTTTCTTAGCGTATCTAAACTTTTATTTACTGTAAGTTTATAAATCCATGTACTTAAGGAGCTTTCGAACTTGAAGTGTTTTGCTGACTTGTAAACTTCAAAAAAAACATCTTGTGTTACTTCTTCTGCCTCTTCAATATTTTTTAAATAGGAAATAGCCGTGTTGTAAACCTTTTCAGCAAAATGGTGGTAAATTTCGGTTAGTGCCTCTTCGTTACCTAAGGCTATTTTTTTAATGAGTTCGTGGTGGAGGTCTTTCTGCAATTTATCCGAAGAATAAATAAGCAATAAATATTGCTGAAATAATTCCAATAAAGTCTGCTAATAACCCGGCGGTGGCAGTGTACCTTGTTTTCTTAATGTTAATGGCGCCATAGTAAACTGCAATGGTGTAAAAAGTAGTTTCAGTTGAACCTTGAAAAATGGCTGATAATCTTCCTGCAAATGAATCAGCTCCAAAAGTATCCATAGTTTCTACCATCATGGCTCTAGCTCCTGAGCCACTTAATGGTTTCATAAAGGCCGTAGGTAATGCATCTACAAAGTTTACTGCAAAGCCCATAGAGTTAAATACCCATTTAATGCCTCCTGTGATAAGGTCTAAAGTTCCTGATGCCCTAAAAACACCAATAGCAACCAACATGGCAACTAAATATGGAATTATTTTTATCCCAACTTGAAAGCCTTCTTTTGCGCCTTCAATAAAGGTTTCGTAGATATTTATTTTACTTTTTAACCCGAGTATTAAAAAAGTAACAATTACGCCAAAAAGTATGAAGTTTCCTGAAACACGGGAAATCATTTCAATCTTCTCTTGAGGTAAAGAGGTTAAAAACCAGATGAATGCAATAATTAAGACTGTAAGTCCGCCTAACCATTTTAAAATAGTTGTATTAAACAGGTTTATTTTTTGATACAAAGCAGTTACAATTAATCCACCTAAGGTTGCAAAAAATGTAGCAAGCAGTATTGGAATAAATATATCTGACGGATTAGATGCACCCGCTGCTCCTCGTAAGGCTAAAACACTAATTGGAATAAGTGTAAGCCCTGAAGTATTTAAAACCAAAAACATAATTTGGGCATTGCTAGCTGTATCTTTTTGTTTGTTCAAGGATTGCAGGTCTTCCATGGCTTTTAACCCTAGTGGAGTAGCAGCATTATCTAACCCTAACATGTTGGCAGAAAAATTCATGATTATGCTTCCCGATGCAGGATGGTTTTTTGGTAAATCGGGGAAAAGCTTTTGAAAGAATGGCGAAACCCATTTAGATAAAACCTGAATAGCACCGCCTTTTTCTCCAATTTTCATAATACCCAACCAAAGGGTCATTATGCCTATTAAATAAATAACAATTGTTAATGATGTTTCTGCCATATCAAAGGTAGATTGTACCATGGCAGGAAAAACATTTAAATCAGTTTTATCAAAAGTAATGGCAAGTGTTTCGGCAAAGAAATCGCGGAAGTAGTAACCAATAGTTCTTATTATGGCAACAACAAAAGAGCATAAAAAGAAACCAACAAAAATGTAATTAAGCGCCAAACTTTAGAATTATGAAATCTAAAGTAAGGTTAGATGCACAACAAAACCAAAGTTGAAAAAAAAGTTGTTTACAAGTATTGGTAGATATCTCCTAAACCCTCTCTAACAACAACAGGTTCATCTTTAGTGCAATCTACAATGGTAGAGGCTTCGTTATTGCCATAACCACCATGCACAACAATATCTACCAAGTCTTTATATTTTTCATAAATCAACTCAGGGTCGGTATTGTACTCTAGAATATCATCATCAGAGTGTGTGGAAGTATTCACCAATGGATTTCCTAATTCTTTTACAATTTCTCTTACCACATTATTTTCAGGTACTCTAATTCCAACCTCTTTCTTTTTTCCGTTGAACATTTTTGGAATGTTACTGCTTGCCTCTAAAATAAAAGTATAAGGTCCTGGCAACGTTTTTTTCATCAACTTAAAAGTTGGAGTATCAACTTTGGCGTAATCAGCTATGTGGCTAAGGTCATAGCATATAAGTGAAAAGTTGGCTTTTGCTACTTTTTCACCTTTAATTCTAGCTAATTTTTCGAGCGCTTTAGGGTTATTTAAATCGCAGCCCAAACCATACACTGTATCGGTGGGATAAGCAATCACACATCCGTTTCTAAGGCATTCTACAACTTTTCTTATCTCTTTCGAATTGGGGTTTTCAGTATAAATTCTTACTAGTTCTGCCATAGCTTCTTCGTTTTGGATAAATTTAAATTGTTTTACGAAAAATACAAAGGGCTTATTGAAAAATTCCTCTTGCTATTAAATAGGGAATTAACAGATATAAAATAGAATCTCTAATGAGGTAATACAGTACGATTATTACAATAACTTTAGGACCTGCTTTCTTGAAAAAAGACTTAAAACCCTCTTCTTGAATAATTTTTACATAAGGCTTCATAAACCTTGGGGTAAGGAAATTCCTGAATCTTTGAAATGCAGATGGTTTAAAAGCCATAGAACAAAAGTATTGTTATTTAATCTTGTTACTTTTATATAAACTATAACAACATGAAAAAAGTTTTGGTTACCGGTGCAAATAGGGGAATTGGCAAGCAAATCTCATTAGATCTTTTGGCATTAGGTTGTAAAGTTTACGCCGGGGCTAGAGATATTGCTAAATTAAAAGAAGCATTTCCCGAAAAATCGGATTTACTGTATTTTATAGAAATAGATGTAACAGATGAATCAACAGTAGAAAAAGCAGCTAGCAAAATATCAGCTTTAGATGTTGTCATAAACAACGCAGGTGTAGGTGTTGGAGAAACCGATCTTGCCGAGGCTAACCTCGAAGAAGTAAAAAGAATTTTTGAGGTTAATTTTTTTGGACCTATGTTGGTGAATAAGCATTTTATACCTCATTTAAAAAACTCTGCAGATGGAATAAAAGTAAATAGCATGTGTCCGGGTTGGGTAAAATCTGATATGGGAGGAGCAGGCGCTCCAAGAACAGTGCAACAAGGAGCAGATACAGCGGTGGTTTTGGCAACAAGTTCAAATATTTGAACAGGGCATTTTTATGCTGAAAGGAATATTAGGGAGTGGTAGTTTTGTTTAAGTGTTTAAGTGTTTGAGCAAAAAAGTTTTTAGTTATCTATCAAAACCAAACGAATCAATTCTTTTTGATTAGTTTTTTCAAAAAAAGCAATAAAAAACCCTCCACCGATTGCTCAGTGGAGGGCATTCCTTAGGGTGTTACCCAATTATAATTCTTTCTTAGGAGCACAACTTTTAGCTGCAGCGCCATGAGAGCAACAAGATTTTCCTGTTGTTTTTGGAGCACAAGACTTTTCAGTTGTTCCTTCTTTTTTAGTTTCACTTTCTTTTGCTTCAGCTTCTTTCTTTTTCTTTTTCTTATCGTCTCCTTCGAATACTTCTACAGGAGCATTATTAATTGTAGATGCTAAAGAAACAAGTGGAGCACCCATTAAAAGTGTGGCTAAGGCAAATGCGAATATCTTTTTCATGAAATAAAATTTTGGTTAAAAATAGGACTTAAACAAACACAAAAAAAAATATTTACCCAAAACTGCATTTTCAACCACTACTTTTGCAAAATGAGCATAACGCTTTTTATCATTGGAATTTCTGTTATTGTTTCGTTAATGGCATTTAGCCGAAGGGAGTTGTTTTACAGATTCGAATTTAACCCTTATGTAACCTACCATAATAAACAATGGTACCGTATTTTCTCGCATGCACTCATTCATGGAGATTACATGCACCTGTTTGTAAACATGTTTGTACTTTGGAATTTTGGCCCCAAAGTAGAGCAATACTTCTTTGTGCTTTTTGGTGCAAAAGGCCTTTTTTATTACGCGCTTTTATACATTGGGGGAGTTGGCTTTGCAACTTTGCCTTCACTTCAAAAACATAGAGATAATCCTAGTTATAATGCAGTTGGAGCCTCAGGTGCAGTAGCCGCAGTATTATTTTCATCTATCATTTTTACTCCAATGGCCAAACTAAGGTTACTTTTTATTCCATTCTCATTTCCGGCTTGGGCATTTGGTATTTTTTATATTACTTATGAAATTTATGCAGCAAAAAATTCTAGAGATAACATTGCGCATGATGCACATTATATAGGTGCCATATTTGGGGTGCTTTTTACTATTGCGGTTGAGCCAAAACTATTTTTAAACTTCATCAATAATTTTATTTAATGGGTCCGTTTATTGCATGTTTAAACGGAAAATTTATTCCTGCAAAAGAGCTTAAATTGAACTCTAAAAACAGATCTTTTAAATATGGCGATGGCGTATTTGAAACCATAAGGGTTGTAGAGGGAAGGATTTGTTTTTTTAATGCTCATTTCGAAAGAATCTTAAAAGGATTAAGCTTTTTAGAAATTGAAACTAAAGGCTTAAATAAAGATTATCTCCTACAATTAGTCAATCAATTATTAGAAGAAAACGATATTACCAAAGGAGCTAGGTTAAGAATACATTTTTGGAGAAGCGAAGGTGGGTTTTATGCTCCAACTCATAATGATTTAAATTGGTTAGCAGAGGTAGAGCCATTAGCACAAAATTTTTATCAATTTAACGAGGAAGGCTTTCAAATTGATATTTATGATGGCTTACAAAAACCGATTAATGCACTTTCAAATATTAAATCGGCAAATGCATTGCTTTATATTAAAGCGGGTTTAGAGAAAAACAAACGCAAGCTCGATGAACTTCTATTATTAAATGAGAAGGGTTTTTTAGCCGAAGGAATATCAAGTAATTTATTTCTTGTTGTTGGTGAGTCTATAATGACTCCATCATTACAGCAAGGTTGTTTGGAAGGAGTTATGCGAAAACAAATAATCAACTTGGCTCAGTATAAAAATATTCGGGTAGTAGAAGGCGCAATAGATAGAGAGATTTTATTTAGGGCAGATGAATTGTTCTTCACCAATACCATTACCGGAATAAGGTGGGCCAAAGCATACCGAAACAAGCGCTTTTTTAATAAAACCTCCAAAAGCTTAAACGAAACCCTAAATCAATTGCTACTTAGTTCTCTGATGGATTTTCAGGAAAATTAGCCAATACTTTGTATTCACCGCCCATTCCGCGTAGGGCAGCTTTCCAAAATTTTTTATCTTTTCCTTTCATAATTATTTCATCACGCATTTTGGCTAAAATCCATGACTTTTCTTCCATTTCGAAGTTTAATTGATTAGGAGACCAACCTGAATATCCCACAAAAAACTTTACTTCACTTACATCTATTTGGTTGAGGTTTATCATGGTTTTTAGGGTTTCAAAGTCGCCACTCCAATAGATGCCATCTGTAATTTTCAAACTTCCAGGAATTAGCTCACCCAAGGTGTGTATAAAAAACAAACTTTCCTTTCCAACGGGTCCACCAAAAAATAAATCAATATTAGGGTTGGTTATTTCAGGCATTATATCGTGTAGTTTATAATCCGTATGCCTGTTTAAAATAAAACCTAAACTGCCATCATCATTATGTTCTACCAAGAAAATAACAGTGCGTTTAAAATTAAAGTCGAACATAAAAGGTTCAGAAATTAGCACTTTACCTGCACCTAACTCTCCTCTTTGAAAATCAACCCTTTTAAAAAAATCCGACTCCATTATCGGTAAAGTTAATGTAATGCTGCTCTTATCGGAAGGTTTTTGCAAATTTCTGCCTCAATGTCTAATAACTCGTCCATTCTCGAAAATATTTCTTTCTCGCTCCAATAGTTTTTAGCCAAATCAATAAAGATGTCGCCATGTTTAGCTTCAGATTTATATAGGGTAGTGTAAAACTTTTTGAGGTCGGCATCTTCTAAATTTTCGGCAACAAGTTTAAAACGTTCTGCTCCGCGCATTTCAACAATTGATGCTAAAATCATTCTATCTAATAAACGCGGCTCTCCTTTTGTTCTTAAATATTTAAGTAATTGATTAATGTAGGGGTCTTTTTCCATTTCTTTTGGTAGCGAAACACCCCTTTTTTCCATAACCTCGTATACCATTTTAAAGTGCACCAACTCTTCTAAAGCAGTTTCAATAAGGTCAGGAAGAATATCTTTTTTATCAGGACATTTTGCAACAAAGCTCATGGCCATGCTAGATGCTTTTCTTTCGCAATCTGCATGGTCTTGCAAAAAGCTATTGAAGTTTGAAATTACTTTTTCTACCCATTCTTGTGAGGTTTGGTAACGTAAGCTTAATGGTGTGTTTTCCATTTTTTGTTTTTGAAAGTTGTTAAATTCGGAGGCCATGAAAAATTTTCTCTCCCAATTAGCGAAATTAACCGATACCAATTTAATCCCACAAAATCTAAAAAGGTTTTTAAGTTCAATTAACTTTCAAGAAAAAGTTGATGAGACTCATGTGCCTAAGCAAACCTCAAAAGAAAATTACGCAAGAAATATTCTAATGCTAGAACCTATTGAGGTGGTGGTTTTAAATTGGCCAGAGGGTGTTGAAAGTGCAATTCACCATCACGAAGGTTTTTGGGGTTATGTTTATGTTTTAGAAGGTAGTTGCGAGAATGTAACCTACAGGTATCAAGATAAAAAACTCTTAGAAGATGAAAAAGCACTTGGAATGCCCGGTGCCCTTATTTACGAAGAAGATGGTGTAATTCATAAACTTCGAAATCCTTCAAAAAATAAAAGAGCTGTTACAGTTCATATTTATTTTCCTCCGTTGCAAAATTTTGATGGAATGAAAATTTTTGAAACTGAAAAAAAGTGGATAGGAGAGTTAAATGAAAATGCAAAAACATCTTCTTGGGAAGAACCAACATCGTCCTTTCATCACATCCAAAAAAACGCATTTGAGTTTATTCCTTATTCAAAAAAGGTAAGATCATCTCATCATATTGCTACTGTTATTCCAAAGCCTTCGCAAAAAGAAATTGGCCAAATGCTAGAAGACTACTATAATGAGCAAGCTGCTGAATACGATTATTTTGATACTGCCCACCATTCTAGAAAAGCTTACAATGAAAAAATAAATGAGTTAATTGCTTTAGATTTTGAAGCCCAACAGGTAGATAAAGTATTGGCGTTGGCTTGCGGCACCGGGAGAAGAGCAGCAGAAATAAGGCATAAAACAGGTATAAACTACCAAATTATTGGAGTTGATTTAAGTTGTAATATGCTAGATATTGCAGAAGAAAGAGGTTTAACTGTTTTGTGTAGCGATTGGCTAAATGCAGATTTAGAACAAGCCAATTTTGATGCGGCTACCTTTTTGTATTCTTTCGGACATATTTCTACTCATCAACTTAGAAAACAATCATTATTAAAAATTGCAGATCATTTAAGAAAAGGCGGTGCACTTTATCTTGATGTTTTTAACCTAGACGATAAAAGTGAATGGGGGCCAAAATCATTAAAGTATTTTGATGACCATAACCTAGCCAATTTCGGGTATGATGAAGGGGATGTTTTTTACAAAAAGGCCGGAGGAAATGCCTATGCTTTTCTTCATTACTTTAAACACCATGAAATAAAAACTTTATTGGAAGATTGTGGGTTTAAAGTAGCATGGATAAAAAATATAGGCTATGTAAATAAGCCCGGTGAAGTTTTCCAAAAATTAGATGAAGGCGCACTGTTTATAAAAGCAATAAAAAATTAATATGGCATTTGAAGAAGTAACAAATTACTTAAACCAAGTTAGGCGCGATTTTGCTAAAAAAGCACTTAACGAAGAGGCTGTAGATGAAAATCCGTTTGAGCAGCTCGGCAATTGGATAGAGGAAGCTATTGATGCGCAAATATTAGATCCTTACGCAATGATAATTTCTACGGCAACCCCAAATGGAATTCCTAGTTCTAGAGTGGTTTATTTGCGTGGAATTTATGAGCAAGGTTTGGTGTTTTATACAAATTACAAAAGCCACAAGGGCAAAGAGTTACAGCAAAACCCCACTATTGCCTTAAATTTTTATTGGGCAGAAGTAGAACGCCAAATAAGAATAGAGGGAATCGTAGAAAAGTTTTCTGCAGAAGCCTCTGATAAATATTTTGCAGAAAGACCAAGAGAAAGTCAGTTAGGGGCTTGGGCATCATCACAAAGTGAAGAGATTTCTTCAAGAGAAGAATTAAAGCAAAGGTTAATAGATTATCAAACACAATTTGAAGGTGAGGAAGTACCCAGACCACCCCATTGGGGAGGTTATTTGGTAAAACCAAATTACTTTGAGTTTTGGCAAGGAAGACCTAGCAGACTTCACGATAGAATTTACTATAAAAAATCAGGAGATAATTGGA
>JAAZVO010000237.1 GCA_018623405.1 Crocinitomicaceae bacterium | reverse complement strand
TCATACAACAATATTTTTAAGGTATCACTCCCAATTATTATTAGTGGGTTATCTGTAAATATTGTAAATATTACAGATACTATTTTCCTTAGTAACCTTAGTGAGATTGCCTTAGGTGCGGCAGGTAATGCAGGCATTTTATACTATACCTTTTTAATGGTGGGCGCAGGGTTTACCGTAGGTGCTCAAATTATTATTGCCAGAAGAAATGGAGAAGGAAACCTTGCAAAAATTGGAAGCTTAGTAAACCAAACTGGCTATTTTATACTGCTTTTAGGCCTGATAACCTTTCTTATATTAAGATATGGTGCCGATTTCTTCCTACCCTCTATTGTTTCTTCAGAAAACGTATTGGTACTTATAGAAGAATACTTGCATTATCGTTCATGGGGAATTTTCTTTACTTTAATTAATCTCGTATTTATTGCCTTTTATGTTGGCACTACAAAAACCAAAGTTTTAAGTTGGATTACACCGGTTTCAGCCGGAATTAATATTTTTCTTGATTACGGGTTAATATTCGGAAATTTAGGAATGCCTGCATTGGGAGTTAAAGGAGCGGCTTTAGCTTCTAATATGGCAGAGGCGGTGGGTAGCTTAATATTTTTTACCTATACATTAAATCTAAAAACCAAGTACGCCTACAAGCTATTTGAAATAGAAAAACCGGATTTTATTAAAATCAAAAGGATTTTAATAACTGCAGGACCAATAATGATTCAAAACTTTATTACCCTAGGAGCTTGGTTTATTTTCTTTTCGCTTATTGAGAATTTGGGTGAAGACCAATTAGCTGTTTCTCACATTATAAGAAGTATTTACATGTTTATTATGATTCCTGCTTTTGGGTTTGCTGATGCTACAAATACTTTAACCAGTAATTTACTTGGGCAAAAAGAACCAAATAAGGTTTATCAATTAATAATTAGAATAATTCAAATTTCATTTTTTGCCAACCTTATTGTTATGCCTATTGTTTGGTGGCAAAGAGAGCTAGCAATAGGCATATACACTTCTAACCCAATTATTTTTGAACTTACTGAACCTGTATTAATGGTAATTTCAGGAGCTATTTTTGTTTTTTCTATTGGAATAATCTATTACCGTGCAATAGCAGGAACAGGCAAAACTTTGGTAGCCTTTTGGATTGAAGCAATTACCATTTTTATTTACTTAATCTATGTTTATTATGTAACCAAAATAAATCCATCATCGCTATCTGTAGTTTGGGCTTCAGAGTTTGTATATTTTGGATTTATGTCTGTAATTGGATATTTATACATGAAATATGGAAATTGGAAAACTTCAAAAGTTTAAGCATGAAGATTTTATTTTACGGAACACCTGATTTTGCCGTAGCATCGCTAAAAGCACTAATTGATGCAAAAAAAAATGTAATTGGAGTAGTTACAGCTCCAGATAAGCCTGCGGGCAGAGGCTACCAACTAAAGCAATCTGCAGTAAAGGAGTATGCACTAGAAAATAATATCCCTGTTTTTCAACCTACCAATTTAAAAAGTGAAGAATTTCAAAAAACCTTGTCTCAATTACAGCCCGACCTGCAAATTGTTGTTGCCTTTAGAATGTTGCCAGAATCTGTTTGGAGTTTTCCCAAACTAGGTACGTTTAACCTACATGGCTCTCTTTTACCTTCATACAGAGGTGCAGCGCCAATTAATTGGGCAATAATTAATGGAGAAGATAAAACCGGGGTTACAACATTTTTCTTAGTTCATGAAATTGATACTGGTAGTATTATTCTGCAAGAAGAGCTACCTATTGGAAAAAATGAAACCGCCGGTGAAATACATGATAAACTAATGGAAGTTGGCGCTAACTTGGTAGTAAAAACTGTTGCACAAATAGAAAATGGAGATGTTTCGGTCATCTCGCAGGAAGAACTCATCAATAAAGGAAACAAGCTTTGCCACGCTCCAAAACTTAATAAACAGTTATGCAAACTAAAACCTGAAGAGCAGGTTCAAAACCTACACAATAAAATAAGAGGGCTATCTCCGTTTCCAGGAAGTTTTTTTAAAGTACTATATCAAGGAAAATCAAAGATTTTTAAAATCTACAGAAGTAACATTATAAATAATGCGGGAAATAGTGCTCCTGATTTCTATTCGAAAGATGATCAACTATTTTTTCAAAACTCCTCAGGCACTTTGCATTTAAGGGAGGTTCAAATTGAAGGAAAGAAAAGGATGAAAGACTCCGAATTTTTGAAAGGTATTAATTTAGATGAATTAAAACCTTTAGCATATGAATAAAATAAGTCTTGTGGTTCTTTTTTTAGGAAGTTTAAATTTAGCCTTTGCCCAAACACATGAATGGAAAAGCGATACCAACAAGGTATATCATCTTAATGATTTTCATCCGGGAGAGTTTGAAAATGTTAAAGTAGAAAAGATTTGTACTCAAGAAGAAGCAACAAGCTTTGTAATTTGGGTAAAAGATAATGTACCGGCTCATTATCATAAGCATCATAATGAAACACTCAATTTTTTAGAAGGTGAAGGAGTGTTTACCGTTGGCGGAGTTAAACATGAAGTAAAGCCCGGTGACTTTATTACAATCCCCAAAACAGTGGTACACGAATTTAAAACAACCTCTAAAATACCTGTAAAAGTTATCTCTATCCAAGCACCTGAGTTTTTAGGCAAAGACAGAATTTGGATAAAATCGCCCTGAAACCCTTTAAAAATGGGATTTTTAGGCATTTTTATTAACAATTACCCCGTTTTATTAACATTTGAACCCCAAAAATCGCTGAATCCCTTGTGTGGTAAGACTTAACACATATATTTGGTTCAAAATCTATTGTCAAACTTTAAAAATTAAACAAAATGAACAAAGCAGAATTAATTGATGCTATGGCAGAAGGAGCCGGACTTTCAAAAGCTGATGCTAAAAAAGCATTAGATTCTTTCATCTCAGCTACTACTAGCACTTTAAAAGGTGGTGGAAGAGTTTCTTTAGTAGGTTTTGGTTCTTTTTCAGTTTCTGAAAGATCAGCTAGAACAGGAAGAAACCCACAAACAGGTAAAGAAATCAACATTCCAGCTAAAAATGTTGTAAAATTCAAAGCTGGTGCTGAACTATCTGGTTCTGTAAACTAAGAAATTAATTTATTGGAACAAAGCCCTTTAAGCTAAGCTTAAAGGGCTTTTTTATGCTCTTTTTTCAAGTTTTACGGTTTTGTTAACTTTGGGAAAATCCAAAAAACACAAGATATGGGAAAAGGAGATAAAAAAACAGGAAAAGGAAAAAGGTTTAGAGGATCATACGGAAAAACAAGGCCTAGAAAGTCTTCGGCTCCGGTAATTGAGGTGAAACCCAAGGCTAAACCGAAAAAGAAAAAAGCTACAACTACAAAGGCAGCAACAGAAAAGCCCGCAGCTAAAAAAACAACCACAAAAAAGGCCCCAGCAAAAAAGAAAACCGAAAAAGCAGAGGCCTAAATAAACCATAACTTTTAAAATCCTCCTAGAGTAATTTAGGAGGATTTTTTTTATCCCAATTTCTAAATTCTTCTAATAAGTCTTCTGCATTATCTTTTGCTGAAATACCAAGCTGTTTACCCAATAAATTTGCTTGATACACTACTGCTTGTTTTGGAAAAATATGCTCTAAATAATGGATAATCTTTAATGCTTGAAAAGCATTTATCCAATTGAAAAAACGTTTTCTAAAAGTTTTTAATGAAGGTGAGTTTCGCTTTACCTCATCAAACATGCTCCATTGATTAGAGTGTGATAAATAGCTAGCGATTAATGAAAATTGATGGTTTAGCTCTTCTTTGAAATCATCTATTGAAAATTCATAAAATGAATTCACTGCAAACCAAAAGGGTTTTAAATATTCGAATATTTCAAAGTTGTAGGTATTGAAAGTTGTTGTGCTTTCATTTAGGAAATCGCCAACAGCTTTACCTGTTCCAAAAGGCACTCTATTAGATGCCCTACATGATGGAAAAACCATGGCAGAATTTATTTGCCCAAAACCACCGTTTGGAATTATTTTTTGAAGAAAATAAAAGTCTTCGCCTGCTTTTCGTTTGTTCATTCCTCCACAGGCTTGATAAGCCTCGCTTCTAACCATCATAGAAGAACCAATAGTTTGATACGAAAATGGGTGACCACTCCACCTTAATGCATCAATGTAGTATCTTAAGTGTAATTCGTATTCTACTATGGCTTGCCTTTGCTTTGAGTTTTCAGGTAAATCTTGGTAAGGATGTTCAAAATGAATTCCTGCTGCTTTTATTAGCGGCTTTTGATGAAAATATTTTTCAATTTCAATCAAATAATTATTTGATACAGTTGAGTCGCCATCAAAGCAAATAATTATTCCACTCTTGTTTTGTATGGCTTCGAATCTGTAAACAG
>JAAZVO010000236.1 GCA_018623405.1 Crocinitomicaceae bacterium | reverse complement strand
GGCACAGGTTCAGGCTGTATTGCTGTAGCATTGGCTAAAAACCTAAAGTGTAAGGTAAATGCTTTTGATATTTCTGAAAATGCCTTATCGGTAGCACAGCAAAATGCAATTATAAATAAGACTCAAGTTGAGTTTAAATGTGTAGATATTCTAATAAATACGCTACCTGGAAAATTTGATGTTATTGTGAGTAATCCACCTTATGTGGCAAAAAGCGAAGCTAAAACACTAAAACCGTATGTTTTAAATGAGCCTTTAAATGCCTTGTTTCCTGAAGATGAAGATGATTTAATTTTTTACAAAAAAATATTAGATTATGGCATTACTTCTAACGCAAGAGTGGTTTATTTTGAGATTAACCAATACCGAAAGGATGTACTTGAGAATTATTTGATTTCTAATAATTTTTCAAACTTCGAATTCAGAAGAGATATCTCAAATAATTGGAGGATGCTAAAAGTTAATTTTGCATTGGTGACCAAAGTCATCATTTAACCTTGATTTTTATGCTTTCATCTAAAAAAAGTTTTCACACCTTTAAAGGCTTATATTTTTGAAGTTTACGGAGTTGATTATGAGGTATATATTAGTATTGATTTTCGGAGTTGCGTTAAGCTTTTCAAGCTATAGCCAAGATGGTAAGCTATCTAAAGCAGATGTAAAGGAGGTTTACCGCAAGGCTGAACAGTTCATGGAATTGGGCGATTACAATAAATCTTTCAAACAGTTTGTGATTTTGTTGCGGAACAATCCGCAAAATGCCAAACTAAATTACGAGGCGGGTATTGTGCTTTTTGAAGGAAGTTTTGATAAATCTAAGTCGATTCCGCTATTTGTAAATGCAATGAAGTATTCTCAAGGTGGGGATACCCTTTCAGATTTGTATTATTATTTGGGTAGGGCCTACCATTACGATCAAAACTACCTTTTCGCTATTGCCTCATACAATACATTTTTAGCTCAAGCCTCAGAGCAAAAGATTCCAAAATCTGTAGTAAAAGAAGTAGAGGAGTATATTGACCAATGCGAAAAAGGTAAGGAGTTGGTAGATGCCAATAAAGATGCTTTAAATAAGGTAGATAGAAGGTATAGAGACATTACAAAGTTTTATACCAATGGCAATAATTACGTTAAGCTAATAAACTTAGGTAAATACGTTAACAGTGAATATTCAGAATATGGACCAATACTTTTAGAGAATGATAACTTTTTGTTGTTTACCTCTAGAAAAGAAGGCTCAACCGGTGGAGAAAAATATTTTGATGGACAATATTTCGAAGATATTTACCTTGCTGAAAAAGGTGGGGAGGTTTTCGGTAAAGTCAAGAATTTAAATGAAGTTCCAAAATTTCAAAATTCACTGCAAAACACTCCTGAACATGAAGCTACCGTATCGGCAAATGCTTCAGAAGATTTGTTGTTTTTCTACCAAGGCAATCAAATTTCTCAAATTACCTTAGAAAATAGTGCATGGACACCACCCACAGCATTAACCGGCTCTTTTGATAAGCCCGGTAATTATGTAACTTCTGCATTAATATCACCTGGTGAAAAATCTTTAGTGCTAGTAAGTGATAGACAAGATTCTTATGGTGGTAGAGACCTTTATATGGTAAACAAGAAAAGTGATGGCACATGGGGAGAAATGAAAAATATGGGTAAAACCTTAAATACTAATAAAGATGAGGCATCGCCCTATTTCTCTAATGATACCACACTATATTTTTCATCAAAAGGTCATTCATCTATAGGAGGGTATGATGTGTTTGTTTCATACTACAGAAAAGGGGAGTGGAGCAAACCTAAAAACCTTGATATTCCTATTAACACAGCTTACGATGAGATAAATTACATTGTTTCTAAAGACGGCAAATTTGCAGTTTACGCTTCAAACAGAACCGAAACTTATGGAGAATATGACATCTTTTTTATTACCAAAGGTTATGATGAAGAAATCGATCCAATTCTTTTAGCCCAATTTGCTGAAAAGGAGCAAAATGATGAAAAATCGCCTAAAACTTTAGAAGAAGTTATAGCCTCTGTAAATGAAACTGATAAAGGGAAAGATCCAACCGAAGATCAATTGGCTGTGGTATCTGAAAACACTTCGAACATAGAAGAGCAAGCAGAGACTGAAACTCCTGAAATTGCTGTAGCAGAAACACCTACAGAAGAAGCAACAGAACCTGCCAAAACAATTGATGAAGGTAAAGAAGTAGCAATCGCAGAAACTGCTGAAAGTAAAGATATTGACCCTGAAACAGAAGTAAGTGAAACTTCTAAGGCATTAACAAAGTCTAAATTACCTGCAAAAGAAACCGCAAAAACTACAACACCTGAAAAAGCTACACCATCTAAAACAACTAAACCCGCAGAAGAAGATACCAAGTCTGTTCTATTGTTTAGCGATATCCAATTCGAGTTTAACTCAACCCAGTTAAATGAGGCAACTAAGAATAAATTAGATGAGGCCGTTGCGAAGTTGAAAAAAGATGAAAACCTTTATGCAACCATCATTGGTCATGCAGACAGTGTTGGCTCTAAACAAGCCAATATGAATGTAAGTAGGTTAAGGGCTTTAAGAGCTTACAACTACATTTTAGCCAAAGGTATTGAGGCCAATAGATTAGATTATACTTTTAAAGGAGAGGATGAACCAATCGCCTCAAATGAAACCGAAGCAGGAAGAACTCAAAACAGAAGAATTGAGGTTTCATTCTTTAAAGCCCAATTCCAAGCCTTTATTCAATTTGGTTTTGATGAAAAAGTACCTGTTGGCGATGAACTAGCAAAGGTTAAACAGGCTATTCCTGAAATAAAGAAAAACCCTAACGCTACTGTTTATTTAAGTGGACATACAGACCCATACGGAAGTAAAAAATACAATCAGTTACTTTCTCAATGGAGAGTAGAAGCCGTTGAAAAGGTTTTAAAAGAAAATGGCCTAACCAACAAAATCGAGAAGGCTTACTTTGGTGAAGATGAGCCAAGGTATTCTAACAGCTTAGCCGAAACAAGAAAACTAAACAGAAGGGTACAATTAGTGCTTTATTAATTATTAAATCCTAAATTTCTTTGAATAAAAAAAGCCCTTTTTCAAGGGCTTTTTTTATTTATATAATCTTTGAAGTTATTTGTTTTTTGAAGTTGTTTTTGGTTGACCAAAAGGTCTTAAATCTTTAACATCTACAATGGTTTTTATAAAACCAACTGTTACCTCAGCCTTACCTTTGTTAATGCTTTCAATCTTTCCTTCTTGATGAGAACTTTTTAACCTAACTGCATCGCCAACCTTAAAATCATTAGGATTAAACTTAGGTGCAGGTTTTCTTTTGGTTTTCTTCTTTTTGGTTATTGCAGATTTTTTGTTTTCAAGCTGTTTAACCTTCTCAGCTTGATATTTTTTCAAGAGTTTTTCAGTTACAGCTCTTTTGCTTTTATTCTTGTCGTATTCAGATAATAGGTCTTGTAAAAACCTGCCGTATTGCATCATTTGCGATCGTTCAGCCGCTTTTTGTTTATCCTCTTTTAATCTCTCCTCAAAGGTTTCTTTAACTTGGTTAGCTTCTGTTTGCTGCTCTTTTAATTCCTTTTCTTTTGCCTGAATTCCGGCCAACTGACTTTCTAGCTTTTCTAGCTTTTTGGCATAGGTAGCAATTAAGGCATCAAATCCCAATTGACTTTTCCCTAATTTAGATTTTGCATTATTGATAATTTCTTTTGGCATGCCCGTGTTTTGAGCTACTTCAAAAGTGTAACTGCTTCCCGGCATCCCAATAACCATTTCAAATTTTGGTTTCAAATTCTCTACATCAAAAAGCATGTTTGCATTCACAACCTTTTCACTTTGCTCGGCAAACTTTTTAATGTTTGCATAATGCGTAGTTACAAGGCCAATAGCATTGCTTTTTACCAATTTCTCAAGAATAGCTTCAGCCAAAGCCCCTCCTAACTCAGGGTCTGATCCAGTACCAAATTCATCAATTAAAAACAGTGAGTTTTTATTGCAAGCCTCAACAAAATATTTTAATCGGGTAAGTTTTGAGCTATAAGTACTTAACTCGTTTTCAATACTTTGAGTATCTCCAACATCAACAAAAATCTTTTTAAATACCCCTATTTCAGAGTTTTCGGCTACAGGTACCAACAACCCTGATTGTACCATAATTTGGATTAACCCAAGCGTTTTTAACGATACTGACTTACCGCCCGCATTAGGTCCGCTTAACACAACTACTTTGGTGTGGTCGTGCGTTAAATCTAAATTTAAGGGTACCACCGTCTTTTTTTGTTGTTTATAGTTGTAAAACAAAACAGGGTGGTAAGCCTCTAATAAGTTTACAGTGGCATGAGTAGATATTTTTGGCGCTACTGCATCAACATCGTTAGCATATCGAGCTTTGGCT
>JAAZVO010000235.1 GCA_018623405.1 Crocinitomicaceae bacterium | reverse complement strand
GTTCGAAAGTGTTTCTGACCTTGAATATTTGATGGGATGGGAAAAAGAATCGAAAAAGCTACAACATAAACAAACACAGCTTTTTGTTGACTTAAATGCTGAGGAAGAAAAGATTGTAAACCTTTTGCGAGAAAAGCAGAAACTATCGGTAGATCAAATTAGTATGGAGTTGAATTTACCCGGCTCATCTATGTTTACCCATCTGTTAAATCTCGAATTAAATGGATTGATAAAAGCTCTTCCCGGCAAGGTTTATCAGTTAGCATAACTTATTAAGTTAAACTTGCCTATTAAAGTTTAACCTATGTCAGAGTTTCCGCCATGCCCAAATTGCAATTCAGAGTTTACATATCCAACAGGTAATCATTAATGTGCCCTGAATGTGGCAATGAATGGAATCCGGATGAAGTTGAAGAAGCAAAAGGGTTAGTTGTAAAAGATGCCAATGGAAACTTATTGCAAGATGGAGATACTGTTGTGGTTTTAAAAAACCTTCCTGTAAAAGGTTCACCTCAACCAATTAAAGCGGGGACTAAAGTGAAGAACATAAAACTAACTGAAGGAGATCATAATATCGATTGCAAAATTTCTGGTTTTGGAGCAATGGCTTTAAAGTCTGAATTTGTAAAAAAAACATAAAAAAACCCCACTATTGCTAGTGAGGTTTTGCCCTTCGTTGTTAAAAAGGTCGGTTGGTTAAAGGTCTATTGTATTTATCGGTTTTTAGTTAAAGGACTTCCTTACTTTCTATTGCATAAAATAATTCATCTGCTTTTTCATGTCTTTTTGGAATACAACTTCCATCTCATTTTTTGCATGAACATTTAAGAAAAGCTTTTCTGCAAATGCTAAGTCAGATTCTATTAACTTTATGGTAGTAGTTTCTTGATAAACTTCTTGGAATTGCTGATTAGCTGCAGCAAGGTCTTGGTTAAAGCTGAAAGTATCAAGTTCATCGTTAATTATTTCTTTAATAATTCTTTCTACACAAGCTTTAGGATTAGCGTTGTTTCTTTTTGCTTTTTTGTTTCCTTCCGCGAAACTTACAATTGTTAAACTCATCATTAATAAGGTTGCGGTAATAATTTTTTGCGGTTTCATGATATTAGGTTTTAATGTTTGGTTGTATGACGCAACAAAGTTTCAATTTGTTACAATAAAATTTTATTAATACAAATGTGTTTGATTTTCAGGTGTTTAAAATAAATATCGTACCATCGGTTGGAGTGACTGATGAAATATATTTTTTTAAGGATGGCTGATATTTGGATTGTTATTGATTGACATTCTACTCTTCAAAACTTTGAATAGTGAAGAAATCAAACGGCATGGCATTTGGTAATTTTGACCAAAATTTGGATTATGAACAGACTTTTGGTCATTCTATTGATAGCTACAATAGGTTTAAGTGCTTGCGTCTCGCCTAAAAAGGTGCAAGAAATAAAAGATGATTACGCAAAAAGTGAAGAGGAAAGAAAATATCTTAAAACTGAAAATCAAAGGTTAGAGACCGAAAATAAAGAGCAGTTTGCAAGTATTGAGCAACTAGAAAAAGCAATTAAAGCTTTGGCTGATGATACTACCTCTTTAGGCCTAGACCTAAGGCGTAAAGCAAAAGAGTATAACAGAGTTAATCGCTTAAACGATCAATTGCTAAAAAAACAAGCCGAATCTTCACAATTAAGCGAAGCAGAAAATAGAAAGTTGTTATATGAACTACAATTGGCACAAGAAGATTTACAAGCCAAAGAAGATGCATTGAAACAATTAGAGCGAGAATTAAACGCAAAACGCGATAACTTAAATGAGCTTTCAGCAGCTCTTTCAGAAAGAGAAAAAAGGGTAAAAGAGCTTGAGGATCTTATTGCTCAAAAAGATGCAAAAGTGAAGGCTTTAAAAGATAAGGTAAGCGATGCGTTATTAAATTTTAAAGATAAAGGCCTTACAGTAGAACAAGGAAATGGAAGAATATATGTTTCGTTAGAAGCTAAATTGTTATTTCCATCAGGCTCAACCACCATTAACCCTGAGGGAAAGCCAGCACTAGTTGATTTAGCAAAAGTGCTAGAAAAACAAGAAAACATTACTGTTTTGGTTGAAGGCCATACAGATATAGATGCCTATAGAGGAAGCGGCCAAATAAAAGACAATTGGGATCTTTCTGTAATGCGTGCAACAGCAGTGGTTAAGTTAATGCTTGATAACTCTAGTTTAGACCCTAAAATGTTAACCGCCGCAGGTAGGGGTGAGTTTATGCCGGTTGACCCTGCAAAAACAGCTGAGGCCAAAGCCAAGAACAGGAGAATTGAAATTATCTTAACTCCTGACTTGGATCAATTATTTGAAATTTTAGATAAAGCTTCAGCCCAAGAATAGAGGTACAACCATGTTTAAAAAATGCTGTTAGTTTGAGTGATTCCGATTATTCGGAATTGTATCGAAAACAAGGCATTTTGTTCAACCTTTAATTAGTCTATTACATACCTCAACCCTCCAAAAAACATACGGCCAAAAATGGGTCCGTATATCATTGAAGCATCAAAATATGGTCCGAAGGGGTCACCTGAAGCAACAATAGGGTTTGATTGTCTAAAATTGGTTAGGTTTTCGCCACCAACATATACTTCCAAACGTTTTCCAAAAACTCTTGTGATTTGAGCATTAGCCATTGCAAAAGCAGGGGATGACTGCCTTATTTGATATTCATTTGGGTTTAGTATTGTTCTAGGCATTCGTTGCTTTCCAATTAATTGAAAGGTGAAGTCTGCCTTCCACTGGGCTTCTTTTGCTGTTTTTTTGGTTTGATAGGCAAGGTTTAAAAACCCACGATGTTTAGCAATTAAGGGTACACTTCTCCTTTCTGATTGGTAGTCTGTAGTAACTTCCAGCCAACGATAGGCTAACCTTACATCAAACCTTTTTGCAAGCTCGTAATTTGTTTCTACTTGAAAGCTTTTAGAAATAGACTCTCCATTTAAATTATAGAATGATACTTCTTGTGGGTTTTCATCTAAATCTACCACTACTTGGTTTTGAAAGTCTGTTCTGTAAAAGTCAGCTGAAATACTTCCCTCACGGTAGTTAAGCCTAAATTTATGCGTAATGTTTAACCCATAATTATAAGCCACTTCCGGTTGTAAATTCCCATAGGTGTTTGATGCTGAAGCGGCATTAATGTTTGGAAAATTCCAAACCCTTGAGCTTGCCATTAGCCCTACATTTTCGGCAAAAATATTTGAGGTTCTTTGGCCTCTTCCGGCAGCCAATTTTATGGAAGTATTTTCGGTTAAGCTATACCTAGCGTGTAATCTTGGCGTAAAAAAGGTTCCAAACATGTTATGAAAGTCGGCTCTAAACCCAGCAATAGTGCTCCAATTGCCTTTGTTAAGTGTCATTTCCGTAAAAACTCCGGGTACAATTTCTTCTCTTTTAAAGTTTTGATTAATCCAAGTTTCGTTGTAATAATCATATAAAAAGCTAGCGCCGTTTTTCCAATCTAACCCTTCTTTTAACTCAACTTGGGTTATTAAATTAGAATAATAGGTTGTGTTTTTTCCTGAGTAGTTGTTGAACCCAAACCTTGAGTTAGTTTTTTGGTTGGCAAAAAAGTTTTGCCAACCAATACTGTTGTGATCATCTTCAAAGATGTACCCCAACTTCCAAAAAGCATCTACTCTTTGATTATCAATAGTTACGCCATATCCATTTACAGGAGCAATAGTGGCGTTTTCTACAAAATTGCTTTGCCCGGCTTGGTGGTCTTGAATAATAAATCCTACTCCAAATTCTGTACGCCAGTGGTCTTCATCAATAAATCGCCATTGGTTTAAAAACCCATAGTCATTCTCTAATGGCATGTCTAAAAATGAGTCATTATTTCTATCAGACTTTAAGTTAATTTTTTTACCATGCACTAAAAGATTTGTTCTCCATCTACTTCCAATTTTTTGTTGATATATGGCATTAAGCTCAGTTCTTCCTCCTTGATTAACATAGGTGTTAAAATGAAATGTTTCAGAATCGAAAGGCTCTTTAACATCAACATTTATTTGACCGGTTATACTTTCATAGCCATTTCCCACCGAGCCTACTCCCTTTGCTATTTGTATTGAGCCAACCCAAGGGCCCGGTATATAAGTTAGCCCATAAATAGTAGATAGTCCGCGCAAACTTGGGATGTTATCTTGCATTACTTGAGTGTACTTTCCTGAAAGTCCCAACATTTTTATTTGGCGGGTTCCTGTTACGGCATCAGTAAATGATGCATCAATAGAGGCATTGGTTTCAAAACTTTCTGATAGGTTACAACAAGCGGCTTTTCTCAATTCTTGCTCGCCAACTGTTTGAATGTTTAATGGAGCCAAGAGGTTAACCTCAGATGTTTTCTTTCGGTAAACAATTTCGACTTCTTTCAGCTGTTCACCTTTGTTTAGCTTTACTAGGAGTGGCGGTTTTACGTTTGATATATC
>JAAZVO010000036.1 GCA_018623405.1 Crocinitomicaceae bacterium | reverse complement strand
GACCTTATGTTAGAGGCAATTAAGAAAATTGAAGACCTCAGCCAAAAAGATGACGGATTAAGTGGAATACCAAGTGGATTTACTAATTTAGATAAAGTTACTGCAGGTTTCCAAAGGTCTGATATGATTATTTTGGCAGCAAGGCCAGGTATGGGAAAAACAGCCTTTGTACTTTCATTGGCTAGAAATGCAGCAGTAAATTTCGACAAACCTGTTGCAGTATTTTCATTAGAGATGTCTTCTTTGCAGTTAGTAAACAGGCTAATTGCCTCTGAAACAGAGCTTTCTGCAGAAAAACTTAAAAGAGGAAATTTAGAAAGTTACGAATGGGAGCAACTAAATGCCAAAATCGATCAACTTTCGAAAGCCAAAATTTATATTGATGATACTCCGGGGCTTTCCATTTTTGAGCTTCGTGCAAAATGTAGAAGGTTAAAATCTCAATATGATGTTGACCTGATTATTATAGATTACCTTCAGCTTATGACTGCGGGTGGAGATAATAAAGGAAACCGTGAGCAGGAAATTAGTACCATTTCTCGATCTATAAAAGGAATTGCCAAGGAGCTAAATGTTCCAATTATTGCACTATCGCAGTTAAGTAGAGCTGTAGAAACTAGAGGTGGCGAAAAAAGACCTCAACTATCAGACCTTAGGGAGTCAGGTGCAATTGAGCAAGATGCTGATATGGTAATGTTTATCTACCGACCCGAATATTATGGATTAAGCCAAGATGAAGAAGGTAATGATACTACCGGAATGGCAGAAATCATAATCGCAAAACATAGAAATGGTGCGCTAGAAAATGTAAAGCTTAAGTTTATTGGCAAATTTGCCAAGTTTGAAAACTTTGATGCAGATATGCCAGATGGTTTTGGCACCTCTTTAACGCCCAATGAAGATTTCGAATCTCAAAATACCTTAACTAGACAATCAAAAATGAATGATCCATCTTCAGATAATGAGATGGATAATGATGAAGCCGGAGTACCGTTTTAAGGAATGGATTTTGCCTTACCTATGGACATGAAAAAATTCTTAATTGTATTTGCCTTCTCATTTATTACCTTTTTTTCATTCGGTAGTAAATTGCTTATCCCAATGGATGATACCCAAACAAATCATTTAAAAGCATATGGCATTGCTTTTTGGGTACTTGAAAATGATCTTGAAATAAAATGGCTACTTAACTACAGAGGTGGCAGCTTTTTAATTCCAAATGCAAAAGCCATAGAAACAGAATGCGTTATTAGAGGAGTTAGCTACGAAATAATTGCAGATGCTCAAGGTGCTGCCATAGAAGCTCAAATAATGAATCCTGAGGTGAATATGGATGTTGTGAAATTAGAAGTTGCCCCAAAAATTGCTGTTTATTCACCAAAATCAAAACAACCTTGGGATGATGCAGTAACACTTGTACTTACCTATGCAGAAATACCTTATGATGTTATTTACGATACTGAAATAATTCAAGGAGAACTTCCAAAATATGATTGGTTACACCTTCATCATGAAGACTTTACCGGGCAATATGGTAGATTCTATGGAATGTATAGAAATGCAACTTGGTATCAAAATCAAGTTAAAGAAAGTGAAGAAGCTGCAACTGCTCTTGGGTTTAGCAAAGTATCGGAGCTAAAGTTAGGGGTTGCCATGAAAATTAAAGAATATACCGCAGGTGGTGGCTTTATGTTCTCCATGTGTTCAGGAACAGATTCTTATGATATTGCCCTTGCTGCTGAGGAGGTAGATATTTGTGAACGTATGTTTGATGGAGATCCTGCCGACCCAAATGCTCAAAACAAAATTGATTTTGCAAGAACCTTTGCGTTTAAAGATTTTGTTTTATCTAAAAATCCCATGGAATATGAGTTCTCATCTATTGATGCAACACGTATTCACGCTAGAACTCCTGAAAACATCGACATGTTTACCCTTTTTGAGTTTTCTGCTAAATGGGATCCTGTTCCTACAATGCTTTGCCAAAATCATGAGCAAGTAATAAAAGGTTTTATGGGGCAAACCACAGCTTATAACAAGCAATACATAAAACCAGAAGTACTTGTTATGGGCGAAAACAAATCATTAAACTCAGCAAAATACATTCATGGAAAATTTGGCGAGGGACAATGGACATTTTATGGAGGTCACGATCCTGAAGATTACCAGCATTTTGTTGGCGACCCTCCTACCGATTTGAACTTACACCCAAACTCGCCCGGCTACAGGCTAATTTTAAATAACGTGCTTTTTCCTGCCGCAAAAAAGAAAAAGCAAAAAACCTGATACATGCCGCAAAGGGTTCAATTAGCTGTTTTACCTGAAAGGAAAAAAGATCAAGATTTTCTAATCCATCTAATCTCAAAATCTTTAAATGTTGCATCAAATAAAATTGGGCACATTAAGCTAATTAGAGAAAATATTGATGCCCGCCGAAAACCCATAAAGTACAAACTCACTTTTGAGGTTTATGCTAAATCAGAAAAAGTAGCATTTCAAAAAGCTAAATTCAATTTTTTAGATGTTCACCATGCAAAACCTGTTTTTATTATTGGAGCAGGTCCTGCAGGTTTATTTGCAGCCCTTAAAGCACTAGAAATTGGTTTAAAACCTATTGTAATTGAACGAGGAAAAAAGGTTAAAGATAGAAGACGGGACCTTGCCCAATTAGTTAAAAAGCATGAAGTTAACCCAAATTCAAACTATTGCTTTGGCGAGGGAGGCGCAGGAACCTACTCAGACGGCAAACTTTATACTCGATCTAAAAAAAGGGGAAATCAGCAAGAAATTTTAGAAAAGCTTGTTTGGTTTGGAGCTTCGGAAGATATTTTGGTAAAAGCTCATCCACACATAGGAACAAATAAGCTCCCCAAAATAATTGAGGCAATTAGAGAAAAAATAATTGAGAAAGGTGGTGAAATTTGGTTTGAACACTTGCTTACAGATATTGAAATTGAAAAAAACACGGTTAAAAGCATATCTGTTAAAAACCTTCAAAATTCAGCTGTAGAAAAAATTGCCACCAATTCGTTAATGCTGGCAACCGGTCATTCTGCTAGAGATATTTTTTACTTATTGCATCAAAAAAAAATAGCATTAGAACAAAAGCCATTTGCCTTGGGTGTTAGGGTTGAACATCCACAAGCATTAATTAATAGAATTCAATACCATTGTTCTCTAGAACAACTCGAAGAAACAATGGAGTTTTTACCTCCTGCTGCCTACAGTTGGGTTGAGCAAATTGAAGGAAAAGGTGTTTATTCGTTTTGTATGTGTCCGGGAGGAGTAATTGCGCCATGTGCCACTGCTCAAGAAGAAGTTGTTACCAATGGGTGGTCGCCATCAAAAAGAAATAACCCATGGGCAAACTCAGGAATAGTTACAGAAATAACCCATGACCATACAAGAAATTATGCTGAATTTGAGGCATTGGCAGGACTAAAATTTCAAGAAGAAGTAGAACACAAAATGTGGGTGGCCGGAGGAAAATCTCAAATAGCCCCTGCACAAAGACTACTAGATTTTGTGAATGGTAAAACCTCGAAAGACCTCCCAAGTTGTTCTTACCTTGCAGGAATTACCCCTGCCCCACTGCACGAATTACTTCCTGAGTTTGTATATAAACGATTAAGAAAAGCCTTTTTAAAAGTGGGAAAAAAAATGAAAGGATATTTAACAAACGAGGCCGTTGTAGTTGCCACTGAAAGCAGAACTTCTTCTCCTGTTAGAATTCCGAGAGATAAGATTTCATTTGAACATATCGATATAAAAGGTTTATTTCCTGTTGGTGAGGGTGCCGGTTATGCAGGAGGAATAGTTTCTGCAGCTATGGATGGAAGTAACTGTATGGAAAAAATACACCTAAAGCTGCAAAGTGTTTAGCTTAGATTTTAGCAAATCTCTGTAGGTTCTGCTCACAAGAACCTCTTGATTATTAATATAAGCAGTATGCGAATCGAATTTTGTTATTTTATCGAGCCTTACAATAAAGGATTTATGCACTCTTAAAAAATCTTCTTTAGGAAGTTTAGTCTCTAAAGACTTCATGGTAGATAGAAAAACAAATTTTCCGCTTTCACTAATTACTTTAACATAATCACCGTAGGCTTCAACATATTGAATTTCATTTAAATAAATTTTTACAAGCTCTTGCTTAATTTTCACAAAAAATTCATTCCCCTTTCCATCAGCCCCTGTTACTGCTTCATGGATATTTTTAGCTTTTTGTGCAGCCTTCAAAAAACGTTCGTAGGTAATCGGTTTTAAAATATAATCTGTAACATCATGTTCGAATGCTTCAAGGGCATAATCTGGTTTTGATGAAACTAAAATTACTTGAGGAACTTCCTTAATTGAGCGTAAAAATTCAATTCCTGTAGTTTCAGGAAGCATAATGTCAAGAAAAATTAAGTCGATTGCCTACCGCGCAACCCGTTAATTAACCCCTTAACATTACTGTAAATTCCAACTAAATTCAAGAACTTGGTATTCTTAACACGTTGCTCCAGAACTTTTTGAGCCATTACTTCGTCGTCAACAATTACACAATTCATAAATAACTTTAGTCGGTTTTCAGTTTATCGATAAAAATGGTGTTTCGTCTAATTGAAAAGTCTCGTAAATCTAAAAACCTTTTTTTTGAAAACAAGTATTAGGTCGGTTGGTTAGAAAAAAGGTGCAAATCTTTCTGTTTTGTGCCTTTTTTCCTTTAAAACCCTTTCTATTTGCATTACATTATCTTCTAACTTTTGTGAGTCATCATTTTAAAATAAATCTAAGTTTACTTGAAGAAATTAGCGACGGTAATAAAGCTTTTGTTGCTGAAATACTAAATGCCTTTTCTAAATCGGTACCAGAATATCTTGCTGAATTAAACTCTGCACAAGAAAATAAAGACATTCAACAGGTAAAATTCTATGTTCATAAGTTAAAATCACCAATTAATCTTATTGGGGTTTCAAGTGTGGATAATGCGTTTAGTTTTATCGAAAATCTTAATGGCCACCAATTATCTACCATATTACCCATGGTAGAAAAAATAAAAAAGGTAGCTAATCAACTTTTAGAAACTGTAAATCAATTAAATAACAACAAAAAATGAAAAAACTTTTCTTAGGTATTTCAATTTTTTTAGGTCTAACTGCTGTTGGACAAGATGATGCTGCACCTGAATCTAAATGGAAAAAAGGAGGAATGGCCTCTTTAACTTTCAACCAAGTATCATTAACCAATTGGGCAGCGGGAGGTCAAAGCTCCATTTCCGGAAATGTATTTTTAAATCTTTTTGCTAACTATAAAGACGAAAAACAAACTTGGGATAACTCTTTAGACCTTGGATATGGTTTGATTAGAAATAACGATCAGCCAATCGTAAAAAGTGACGACCGTATAGAATTCAATTCAAAATATGGAAGAAACATTACCGATGCATGGTACTACTCAGGGCTTTTAAATTTCAGAACTCAATTTGCTCCAGGTTATAACATTCCAAATGATAGTGTTTTAATTTCAGACTTCTTGGCTCCGGCTTACATCTTGTTATCGCTAGGTTTTGATTACAAGCCTAATGAGAATTTCACCCTTATGCTTTCTCCTGTTACCTCAAAAACTACCATTGTAAATAATCAAAAATTAGCCGATGCAGGAGCTTTTGGTGTTGAAGGCGCTGAGTTTGATGCTACCACAGGGCAAAAAATTGCCGATGGAAAAAGAATAAGATATGAAATAGGTTCTTTTTTAAAGTTAGCATACCAAAAAGAAGTAATTGAAAATGTAAACTTTCAAACCAAGTTAGACCTTTTCTCAAATTACCTAAATAACCCGGGAAATATTGATGTGAATTGGGAAGTAATAGTAGCAATGAAAATCAATAAGTATTTAACTGCCAACTTAAACACTCACTTAATTTATGATGATGATATTGCTATTGGTGTAGATAGAAATGATGATGGCATAAATGATGGCTTTGGTCCAAGAACTCAATTTAAAGAAGTATTTGGCTTAGGCCTTTCGTACAAGTTTTAAAAGATTTTGAACTGGAATTGCTTTAGTTCAGCTTCAAGACATTATTTTCTACAACCCCGAAAATTGTATCCGATTTTCGGGGTTTTATTTTGTATAGCCCCGTAAAATATCCAAATGCAGGAAGAATAGCCTGCTTTTCTCCAAAATAAAAACACGGAAGTACTAAACTTCCCAAACCATTGCCTCGCAATTTTATCCCAGGATGTATATGTCCTGCTATTTGATAATTCTTAGACTTTACCTCATCAGGTTCATGGGTAAATACAAATGGGTGTAATTCTAAAAAATCATAAAAAACTTCTAATTCTGCCATTTTATAATGCTCGGGCAGTAAAATATCATGGTTACCAATAATTAGCTGAAACTTTATGCCTTCAAATTCTTGAATTATTTTTACGAATGAATCCCACTCTGCGTTATGATGACTATGAAAAAGATCTCCTAAAAAAAGTACAGTTTCAGGTTTCATTTCATTAATCATAGACCTTAAATTTTCTAAATTTTTTGAAATAGCGCTCGATGGTATTCCTACACCACTTTTTCTGAAATACGAAATTTTCCCTAGGTGTATATCCGCTATAATTAATAAGCTTTTTTCTCTCCAAAAAAGCCCTTTAAGAGGGTGTAAATAAAGATTTTGATTTAGAAATTGGAAGTCCATTTCGAATGGTAAAATTACAATAAGAGATTCCGCTTTCGCAGGAATAAGTATTTTAATCTAAGGCAATTTGCATCTTTTTAATACGGTCCTCTAATTTTTCGGTACTCATTTTTTCTCGAAGCCTATCTACCATTAATGGAAATGAAAACGGAGTATAACTTTTTGGATAAATTAATCTAATTTCCTGTGAAGAAATTCGATTGAATGCTTGTCTCATTCGGCTTTCTTCTAATTGAAACTCTAAAGCCTCTTCATAAGCTTGCTTATACAATAGGTTTTCTTTATCGTAATCATTAAACACGTTAAACAACAAACTTGATGAGGCTTGAAGATGCTTTTCTTTTTTTGAGGCATGAGGAAAGCCTTGAAAAATTAAACCCGAAATAACCGCAATATCTCTAAACCTTCTGCGAGCCATTTCTGAGGCATTTACAGAGGCTTGAATATCATCTCTTAAATGCTCTGAAGAAAAAATATTTGAATCTATGGCATCTTCAATTGGTATATCTTGATCTGATAATAACTCAACGCCATAATCGTTAAAAGCTAAGGAAAAACTCATAGGTTTAAATAAAGATAAACGGTAAGCTATAATACTTGCCATACCTTCGTGAACAGCTCTTCCTTCAAAAGGAAAAAAGTACAAATGATATCCTTCTTTGGTGTTAATTTTTTCAATCAAAAATTCATTTGACTTAGGGATTATACTTGTTTTTGATTGGGTTTCTAAAATTGGAAAAATGGTTTTTAATTCAATATCTGTTGTTTCATTTTTAGCAGCTTGGGTTAGTTTAATTCTTAGTACCTCGCTCATTTGGGAGGAGAGCGGCATTCTACCACCCTGCCAACTTGGAATTTTTCCTTTTTGATTCTTTGAATTCCGAACCTCAACAACTTGTTCTTTTATTCTAACTAACTCCAAGCATCTGCCTGCAAACCAAAAAATATCTCCAATCTTTAAACTCGAAATAAAATACTCTTCAACAGTACCAATAAATCCACCGCTAGCATATTTTATTTTCATTATCATATCAGAAACTATTGTACCAATAGATAACCTGTGTCTTCTTGCTATTCTTTTATCAGTTACTTTAAAAAGTCCATCAACCACCTCTACCCTTTTGTACTCATCGTAAGCTTGAAGGCTATCGCCCCCTGAGGTTATAAACCTTAAAATCCAATTCCACTCTTCTTTTGAAACACTATTGAAAGAATAAGTATTGGTTATTTCTTGCTATATCTCACGCTGATTAAATCCTTCAGAAATTGCTAGTGTCACCAAATACTGTATTAATACATCAAAAGACCTTATAAAAGGTAACCTGTCTTCAATTATTTGATTATTGATGGCTTCCCTTAATGCTGCACCTTCAATTAGCTCTAAAGCGTTGGTTGGAAAAAAATAAATTCTACTCACTGCGCCAGGTTGGTGACCACTGCGGCCTGCCCGCTGCATAAATCTAGCAACCCCTTTTGGGCTGCCAACTTGTATTATTGATTCAACAGGCCTAAAGTCTACGCCTAAATCTAAACTTGAAGTACAAACAACAGCTTTTAGCCTGTCATCATGTAAAGCATCTTCTACCCAGTGGCGCAATTCTCTATCTATACTACCATGATGCATTGCCATAATACCTGCCAACTCAGGAGCAACCTCTAACAACCTTTGGTACCAAATTTCAGACTGACTTCTAGTATTGGTAAAAATTAAAGTACTTTGACTCTCTTCAATAATTGGAAGTGCTTTTGGAAGAAGCTTTACCCCAATATGTCCTGCCCAAGGATATTTCTCAATCTCATCGGGCAAAACAGAAACTACTTCATATTCTTTTTTGATATTGGCCTTAATCAGCTTGGTTTTTGTAGGTAGTTGCGGACCTAACAAAACCTCAACCGCTGTTTCTAAATTACCAATAGTGGCACTTATTCCCCAAACCCTAAGCTCATTGGCAATGGTTCTAATTTTGCTTAAAGCTAGCTCTACCTGAACAGCTCTTTTGCTGCCCATAAGCTCATGCCATTCATCTGCAACAAATAGCTTTAGTTCTTTAAACAACTTAGGGTAGCCTTTAGATGCCAACAACACATGCAAACTTTCAGGAGTGGTAATTAATACATTTGGTGGTTTTCTTTTTTGTTTTTGCCTTTCGGCTGATGTTGTATCACCATGCCTTACTCCAACACTCCATTTTAGGTTTAAACCCTCAATGGCTTGAGAAAATGAATAGGCAATTTCTTTGGCCAATGCCCTTATTGGGGTAATCCAAATAATTTGTATGCCCTGTGGTGAAATTTCTTGATTTGCAATAGCTTCTAGCAATGGCGGTATTGCCATGCTATAGGTTTTTCCTGAGCCGGTTGGTGCGTTTACAATGCCTTGAAAACCATATGCATAAGCCTGCCAAGCTTCAAGTTGAAACTGTTGTGGCTTCCAACCTTTGCTTTTAAACCATTTTTTGGCAGGTGCTATGCGTTTTTCTTTACTCAATAGGATTAATTGTATTGCTCAATTAAAGAATTTAGGTCATCAAGGGTATTTGCTTCATTGGGCTTTTTATCATACCTAATTCTTGAAATTCTCGGAAACCTCAGTGCCACCCCAGATTTATGCCTCGAAGATTTTTGAATACCTTCAAATGCTATTTCAAAAACCATTTCGGGCTTTACACTTCTAACAGGACCAAACCGCTCCAAGGTGTTTTGTTTTACAAATCTGTCAACTTCTCGCATTTCTGCATCTGTTAAACCCGAATAGGCTTTAGTAAAGGGAACAAGTTCATTCCCTTTCCAAACAGCAAAAGTATAGTCGCTGTAAAGGTTCGCTCTTCTGCCATGACCACGCATCGCATAAATCATAACCCCATCAACCAACAGTGGGTTCACTTTCCACTTCCACCAATCACCTTTTTTTCTTCCCACCAAATAAGGCGATGCTTTTTGCTTAAGCATAACGCCCTCTGCCTTTTTGTTTCTTGAGGATGCCTGAATTTTTGATAACTCATCCCAAGAAGAAAATAAAACTTGGGGCGATAAATGAATTACCGAAAGGTTAATTGATTTAACCAAGGCTTCAAGTTTATTTCTCCGCTCAATAAATGGTAATTTTCTTAAGTCTTTACCATCAAGTTCAAGAAGGTCATAAGCAATTAAAATTACAGGAGATTCGGTTAATGATTTCTTACCAACATTTTTTCTTCCAATTCTTGTTTGAAGGGTTTGGAAGGGTAAAATATTGTTGTCTTTATAAGGCAGTATTTCACCATCTAAAACAAAACCAACATTGCAATGCTTTACTTCATTGAACTCAGGAAATCTTTCTGTAACCAACTCTTCTCCTCTACTCCAGAGACTTAGAACTCCTTTTCTAAAAATTAATTGACCTCTAATGCCATCCCATTTGTATTCTGCCACCCAATCATTTGGGTTACCTAATTCATTTACAGGTTTATCTATTTGATAGGCAAGGTAAAACGGGTAAGGTTTTGCTAAATCTTCCTCAGCATCTTTTTCTACGAGTAATTTTTGAAAGCTAGTGGTTTCAGGAGTCCAATTTCCCATTAACCGATGTGCGATGTTGCTTTCATCTTCGTTTAATACTTGCGCCAATGCTCTAACCAATAATTTTTGTGAAACACCCATTCTAAAACCTCCGGTAAGTAACTTATTGAAAACAAACCTTTCTTCTTTAGCGAGTGACTTCCATGCTGATTTTATGGCTTCTTCCTTTTCTTCTTCTGTTTTATCAGCAAGCGTTTTCAAAAAACTCATCCATTGGGTGAGTGACCTTTCATTTTGTGATTCTGTTTCTTCAATTACAGAAGCTATTGTTTCTGCTAAATCGCCTACAATATGATAGGTATCTTCAAAAAGCCATAATGGAATATTTGCTTCTTGTGCAGCCCAAGTTCTTAAATCGGTAGTTTTTATGGCTCTTTTGGGACGTTTTCCACCAAGCAATGACACAGCCCATAATTTGTCATTTTCAGGGGCTTCTTTGAAAAAAGTAACTAGGGCATCTACTTTCTTGAGGATTGAGTTTGTTTGATCGATGGAAAGAAAAAGTTGGGTAAAGTGTTTCACTTGAACCTAACTTGTATGGTCTGCAATAACTTTCCATTCTCCATCAAACTTTTTCCAAAGCAAAGTGAAATAACCTTCGGGATGGTCATTTTCTCGAAACAATTCCCACTTGCCTACCATGTGCGCTTCAAAAGGGGTAACCATTTGTATTTTTTTGATAGTAAATTGAAGTCTGCCCATTTTAGCCTGTGAAGGATATGACTTTTTGTAATTATTCAATGTTGTTTCCCAACCGTAGGTTAAACCTTTAGAGCCGATAAACATTAAGGAGTCGCTTTTCCAGTAGCCTTGCATAAAGCCATCAATATTGCCATTATTCCAAGCTTCTTGCTGTTTCATCATTACGGCTTTTATGGCGTCTTTTTCTTTATTGGCTGAGGGTTGGCAACTTGGAAAAAGAAGAATGGAAAAAAGAAAAAGGACTAAAACTGATGAATTAAGAAAATCCTCAAAATTTCTAGAACTACTAAAAATATGGTATGATTTAAGACTCTTCATCTTCTTCAAAAAAATCTTTGTTTGAGCGTTTTATGTCCCACGTATGGTCTGATAATAAATCTACCTCAGCAACAAATTCATATTTTAAACTTCTCCCCCATTCTTCGGGCGATAGCATACTTAAAACAAACTTTAAATTCTCTTTTTGATACAGGTAATAAGTATGGCCAATCAACGGCTCAAAATTCATTTCGGATAGGTAAATCTGTTCTGAAATTTCTGCCCTTCTCCTTATAGCTTTTGCTTGTTTGGCCAACACATTAATTTGCTCATGTATTTGGTGCAGCTGCCTATTGGTTTGATCTACCATGGCAGAAACTGCCCTGCCTTTTACTTTGCCTTTATCTATTGGCTTTACAACTGCGCTGCCCACCGTGTGAGCATACTCTAGCGTAGAGGGCGTTTCAGTAATCTTATCTTTATCTATGGGATTTTCTTTACTCATTATTGAGTTCTAACTTTTCGTAATCTTTAAATAACTTAACACTACTTTCTTCAACAAGTTTACGATAAGGCAACCAAGTGTTTTCTAAAAAGGTATTGAACTGATTTAGGGCAGCTCCTAACTCTTTTTCAATTTTAGCTAGAGCTAAATCCGCTTGTGGACCCGGTTTTCCTGTTGGCCCCATTATGTATTCATTGGCACTACCGTATAAGTCATTTATCCGCACGGTTACATGATCGTAGCCTTCGAAGTTTTTATCTAGCATGAATAACTCATAAATGGTTTTCATGCTATCTGAAACGGCTTTACCTTCTTTCTTTATTTTTTTCTGAATTGAATCAGGTAATAAGTCTAATGTCCCATTGATTTTGTTGATTCTTTTGGTAATATCGTTTAACTGCGAGGTAATTTCTGCTCCAACTACAATTAGGTTTTCAAGCTTATCCCCATACTCATCTTTTGCTTTTAAATCATCAAGGTTTATGTTTAGCCTTGGGTCTGACTTTAAGGTAACCGTTGCACTATCTTTTAACTCGCCTAAAGCAATTACTACCTTATACTCTCCGGGCTTGGCCCATCTTCCTTGTGGCGGATTAGCATCCTTCTTTGGTTCATTGTAGGATGGGTATCTTACCCCATTTTCACGCATATTCCAAGTAATACGGTTGAATCCGCTGTCTAGTTTAGTTTTAAAATTCCGTACAGTATCACCTTCCAAATTATAGATTACCACAGTTGATTTGCTTTCTTTTTTAGATGCCGATTTTTTTGGAGTTTCCTTCTCTTCATTCTCTTCATCTTTATCGGCTTGCTCTGCTTTAGCCTGACTTCCACTCCACCAAATTGAAATCATCGCTCCTCTTCTTCTATTGTCTCCATTGAAAATAGCGTCAGCTTCAAAGCGAATACCTTTTGGTTGTGCCGTGTAGGCCAAATAAGCATCAGGTATATCAAAAACATTTAAGTCGTTGAAGTTTTCTATCCCCACTTTAGCCACCGCCCTCAAAGGTCTAATATCATCTAGCACATAAGCTGCGCGACCAAAAGTTCCGATAACCAAATCAGCTTCGCGTTCTTGAATTTGAAGGTCTCTTGTTGGAACACTAGGGAAACCAAACTTCCATTTTTGCCAATTTTGGCCTTTATCAAAGGTGATGTATAACCCTCTTTCTGTACCTAAAAACAACAAGTTTTCTTCAACAGGATCTTGAATAATGGATAAGCAATGGCCATCAACTTCATTTTCGTTCACTAGGTTTTTCCAACTTGCACCAAAATCTGTAGTGTAGTATAAATAGGGTTTCCAATCGTTTTGACGATAATTATTTACCACTACAAAGGCTTCTCCCACGTTGTATTTTGATGCTCTAATTTGTGGCACCCAAGCTTCTTTTGGCAACCCTTTAATTTTTGGAGATAGGTTTGTCCATGTTGTGCCTCCATCCTTAGTTAATTGAATATTTCCATCATCAGTTCCTACCCAAATTACCTCTTTATTTAAGGTTGAGGGCTCAATAGCAATAATAGTGGTGTGATTTTCTGCTTTCGTGGCATCAATGGTTAATCCTCCACTTTCAGCTTGCTTTTGCTTTTCAGGGTTATTGGTTGTCAAATCAGGAGAAATAATTTCCCATGAGTTGCCTTGGTCTTCACTCTTGTGTACGTACTGACTTCCAAAATACAATCCTTTTGAGTTAAAGGGATCTTGAGCAATGGCGGCATTCCAATGGAAACGAAGTTCTTCTCCCTCGGGATGCAAAGGTTTAATGGAATGGTTTTGACCTGTTGTTTTATCAATTCTTGCCACATTTCCCCCTTGATACATGGCATACACATAGCGATTGTTATCAGGGTCAGGAACTACATCAAAGCCATCACCAAAGTAAAGCTCTGTCCAATCGGTATTTCTTATTCCAGATGATTGCCAAACATAGGCCGGGCCCACCCACGAGCCATTGTCTTGCATTCCACCATATACATTGTAAGGTATATCATTATCAACATTTATGTGATAAAATTGAGCCAATGGCAAGTTTTCTACAAACCGCCATGTTTCACCTCCATCACGTGAAATGTTTAATCCACCATCGTTTCCGTTAATGAGGTATTTATTGTCTTCAGGGTGAATGTAAAAGGCGTGATGATCAGGATGGTAGCCTGAATAAGGCATAATTACTTCAAAGGTTTTTCCTCCATCTTCACTTTTAGTAACCAAGGAATAAAGGTTGTAGATTCTATTTTCATTTTTAGGATCTACATAAATATCTGCATAATAAAAAGGACGATTACCAATGTTTTTATCTGCAATTTGTTTGAAGCTTTCACCACCATCATCAGATCGAAAAAGCGAGGTTTTCTTAGATTCTACCAAGGCATAAACTCTATTTGGGTTTGCAGCAGAAATGCCTAATCCAATTCTACCCAACTTGCCATCTGGTAACCCTTCTTTTTTACTTAGTAATTTCCAGTTTTTTCCTGCATCATGAGAAACATATAAACCTGAACCTTTACCGCCCGACTCAAAATACCAAGGCCAACGCTGATGTTGCCACATGGCTGCAAATAGTTTATTGGGGTTTGAAGGATCAACAATTAAATCAGCACATCCGGTAGTGTCGTTCACAAACAATACCTTTTCCCAAGATTTTCCACCATCAGTAGTTTTAAATACACCACGAGCTTTTGTGGGTCCCCATGCACTTCCTGTAGCGGCAATAAAAACCGTATTAGGGTCGTCACGATGAATGATTATTCGATGGATGTTACGTGTTTCTTCTAAACCAAGGCACTTCCACGTTTTACCTCCATCAATAGTCTTGTAAATTCCATAGCCTGAAGTATGCGAGTTTCTTGGGTTTCCTTCACCGGTTCCGGCCCAAATCACATCAGGGTTATTTTGCTGAATAGCCACTGCCCCAATAGAAGCAACAGGCTGTTCATCAAACAAGGGTTGCCAATTGATTCCGCCGTTTTCAGATCTCCATAAACCACCTGAGGCGGTTCCTACGTAAATGGTGTTTGGCTGATTGTTTAAAACATCTATTGTGGTAACTCTGCCGCTCATGCCTGCAGGGCCAATGCTACGCGGTTTATAGTTTTTCCAAAGGTTTTCTTCTAAAACTTGACTAAAAGAAAATGTTGATATTAAAAGTCCTAAAAGGAAAAGTGTAGATTTCTTCATTTTTCAAAGTTAATGGAGATTAACAATGAAAACTTTAAAGTGGTTTATGGAATTTTAACCCAGCTTTTGCTTTACCTCCAACCAATCGGGTAAGCCACCAACATTTCTATCATCAATATAAACATCGGCTTTTATGAGTCTTTGATTGTGATCAGTTATTTTTTCATCACGAAAGTTTGCATTTACAGCATCGAATATTATTCCTTTTTCCTCGCAATAATCAACAGCCTCTTGCAATAAATTACCTGAGCGGTAAGTCCATAAAATAAGTTTGTGGCCTTTAGCTTTTAAGGCCTCTACCGTTTCAAAAGCATGTGGAATTTCTTTTCCTATTTTAGGATAAGCGTGCTCTACCAAGGTGCCATCAAAATCTATTGCGATTATCATTTTTTACCAAAAATATTTTTGAGTTTCGATAAAAAGCCTCCGGAATTTAATTGCATTTGTTTGGTTTCTAAATCTTGCCCCTCAGCTTTTTGAACCTCTTGCCATATTTCTCCCCAACCCGGAATTCCTCCAAAGTTTTTATTGGAAATAAATAAGTCGCACATAATTTTTCGAGAGCCCATATCTTCAACTCGCTCATCGGGGTATGATTTATTTACGGCATAAAACTCAATTCCATTTTGCCTGCAAAAATCTACAGCCTCCTGTAAATGCCTTCCTGTTCGGGTTGTCCATAATATTAATTGGTGCCTTTTTAAAAGCATTTGCTGCAAGGTTTCAAATACAAAAAGTTTAGGCTCACCAATTTCAGGATAAGCATCTTCTACAATAGTTCCGTCAAAGTCTATGGCAATAATCATCAGTCTATCTCAAATTGTAAAGACATGGTAACCGATGCGGTTTTATTCTTTTCAGAGGTATTGTAAACCCCTCCCCAAGTATAATCTTCATTAGAGTTTTGACCGGTTATTTGAAATATTCCCAAGTTGGCGTTTACCAATTTACCCAATTCTGAATTAGCGTTTGTCGCAATTTTATCTG
>JAAZVO010000234.1 GCA_018623405.1 Crocinitomicaceae bacterium | reverse complement strand
TTATTTTTGTAACATGGCTAGGAATGGAAGAAAGTGAAAGCCATAAGGTTTTAGTTGTTGATGACCAATACCCCACTTTTAAAGGACTAAAAAACCAAAAAGATTTAGAGTTTGTGTATGGCGAATACACCTTAGAAGATGCCAAAAGCACATTTTACAAATCAGATTTTACTGCAGTACTTTATCTACCTGAAAATATTACCTATGCCAATACAGCTATTTTATATTTTAAAAAGCAACCAAGTCTTTTTGTAGTAAAAAATATTGAAAATGAAGTTGAAGGCATTGTAGAAAACCTAAAGTTAGACCTGTTTAATATAGATAAAGAAGCATTTGAAAAAGTAAACACAAACTTTCATCTCAGTTCAGTAAAATTCACTGAGAGTGGTGCAGAAGAAAGTGTTGACATGGAAAAAAACGCCGTTGGTTTTGTTTTTGGCATTTTTATTTACATGTTTATTTTTCTTTATGGGGTGCAGGTAATGCGCGGAGTAATTGAAGAAAAAACCAACAGAATTGTAGAGGTCATTGTTTGCAGCGTAAAACCCTTTCAACTTATGCTAGGCAAAATAATTGGAGTTGCAATGGTTGGTTTTACCCAATTCTTAATTTGGATTGTACTAACCTTTGCACTTTATTCCATAGCATTTTCAGCCATAGTTGGGTCAGAATACAGCGCTGAAGCACTTATGAACTCACCTCAGGTTAGCACACAAATTGCAGAGCAAGTGCAATCAAATCAAGCCATTGAGCCGAGTGCCTTGATTGATAAAACGAACATTATTGAAAGGATAAACTTCCCTTTAATGTTAAGCATGTTCGCCTTCTACTTTTTAGGAGGCTACCTACTTTACAGTGCCATGTTTGCTGCAATAGGTTCTGCTGTCGATTCAGAAACAGATGTACAACAATTTATGTTGCCAGTAACTATTCCGCTTATTGCCGCATATGTCATCTCAATTTTTGTAGTTCAAAACCCTGAAGGCCCTGCCGCATTTTGGTTTTCTATTATTCCTTTTACCTCCCCTATTGTAATGATGGTAAGATTAGCTATTGGAATTGGTGATGGAGGGATTCCTTTTTGGGAGGTTGGTTTGTCAATGGGGTTATTGATTGCAACTTTCTTTTTTGTGGTTTGGCTTGCCGCCAAAGTTTACCGTGTAGGTATTTTAATGTATGGAAAAAAGCCATCGGTTAAAGAACTTTACAAGTGGATTAAACAAGCCAATTGATGCGAATTGCTGTAATTGATTTAGGCACCAATACATTCAATTTAACAGTATCAGATGTTGCTGGTAATAAGGTCATGCAACTTATCGAACAAAAAGAACCTGTTAAAATTGGAGAGGGTTCTTTAAAGAACAATAGATTACAAGAAACGCCCAAAAAAAGGGGTTTTTGTACTTTAAGTTTATACAAATCTATTATTGAAAAGTATGAACCAAATAAGGTTTTTGGCTTTGCAACTTCTGCAATAAGGTCAACAGACAACGGCAGAGAATATATCGATCATATTAATAAAAAGCTTTCTTTAAACATCGAAATTATTGATGGAAATAAAGAGGCCTATTTTATTTACCAAGGAGTAAAAAACTGCATTAATTGGAAAAAAAATGCTCTTATTTTAGATATTGGTGGAGGTAGTAACGAGGTAATAATTGGCAATAATAAAGAAGCCTATTTTCTGCATAGTTACAATTTAGGAGTTGCCAGGTTAAAGCAAAATTTTGTGTTAGATGATCCACTAACCGAAAGCCAAAAACAAATTCTATTTAATCATTTTGATGACACAACACAAAATCTTCAAACCGCAATAGCTAATCATCAACCTGTAACATTAATTGGATCTTCAGGAACTTTTGACACCCTGCATAAAATTTTAGAGGCTCAAGCTGAGACTTTAAATACAAATGATTTTAAAATATTAATTGATAGAATACTAAGTTTAAACCTTGCTCAAAAGAGGCAATTAAAGGGCATCCCAGAATTTAGAGCAGAGTTTATACATCTTGGTGTTTTATTCATTCATTTTTTACTTACAAAATTTTCACCTCAAGAAATAATTTATTCTGAATATTCTCTAAAAGAAGGTGTTATTTTCGACCAAATAAAAACCATGTACAATGAGTAAAATTTTAGTTATTGATGATGAAAAAAGCATTCGAAATTCTTTAAAAGATGTTTTAGAGTATGAAAAGCATACAATTGAAGAGGCCGAAGATGGAATTAGAGGGCTAAGCCTTATCAATAACAACCATTACGACCTTGTTTTATGCGATATAAAAATGCCAAAGTTTGATGGTATTGAAGTGCTTGAAGCAGCATTAGAAAAAAAACCGGATTTAGTTTTTGTGATGATATCAGGTCATGGAACTGTTGAAACAGCTGTTGAAGCCTTAAAAAAAGGAGCTTATGATTTCTTGGAAAAACCTATAGACCTAAATAGACTTTTAGTTACTGTAAGAAATGGTCTTGATAAAAAAGGTTTGCAAGAAGAAACCAAAACCCTAAGAAAAAAAATAAACAAGAAAAAAACCACTGAAATTATTGGTAACTCATCAGCCATAAATGAAATAAAAGCATTAATTGAAAAGGTTGCTCCCTCTGATGCTAGGGTCTTGATAACCGGTGAAAACGGTACAGGGAAAGAGCTTATCGCAAGACAAATTCATGAGCTTAGTGAAAGAAATTCAGGTCCTTTTGTAGAAGTTAATTGTGCTGCAATTCCATCTGAACTAATTGAAAGTGAACTGTTTGGTCACGAAAAAGGTGCGTTTACCTCGGCCCATAAACAACGTATTGGAAAATTTGAACAAGCTATTGGAGGTACTATTTTTCTAGATGAAATTGGTGATATGAGCGGCTCTGCACAAGCCAAAGTATTAAGGGCTTTGCAAGAAAAAAAGATTACTAGGGTTGGCGGAACAAAAGAAGTACCTGTTGATGTAAGGGTTTTAGCCGCCACAAATAAAGATTTGAAAGAAGAAATTAAAAATGGAAATTTTAGAGAAGACCTCTATCATCGTTTAGCAGTAATTGTCATAAAATCTCCTCCACTTAAAGATAGAATTGAAGATATTGACTTGTTGATTCCATACTTCGCTGAACAAATTTCAGAAGAACAAGATTTATTAAAGAAGTCTTTCTCTAAAGAAGCTTTGCAGGAATTAAAAAAATACAGTTGGCCCGGAAATATTAGGGAGTGCAGAAATATTGTTGAAAGGCTGCTAATCTTAGGTGAAAAAACAATTTCTAAAAGCGATATTGAGAAATACATATTCTAATTTATTACCCAAATATTTGGAACTATCACACAATCAACAAAATAAACTTGATTAAAATATTTTTATTTCTAAATTTACGATTTCAAACAATCAACAGAGAAATTATGAAGAAAATACTACTAGGCCTTTTGGCAGGATTTATTTTTGCATTTTCCTCAACTGCCCAATTAAGTTCGGTAACTACATCACCTCCATTAGTTGCCAATAATGGGCAATCAGGGATTTCATTTAACATTACAGCTGCCCAAGATATTATTGTACAAGCTATTGATGTAACACTTAATTCAGGAACACAATCAGGTAGTGTATGGTATTCAACAACAGCAATTAGTGGTCCTCCTACAATTTCTGCCCCTGCTTGGACTCAAATTTCAGGATTTTCAGGCACAGGTAACGCAACTTCTCCGGTACCTTTTGCTAATAACTTAAACATCCTTATTCCTGGAGGTCAAACCTATGGATTCTTCATTCAAGCCGGTAGTTTAAGGTACATGACCTACGCTTCAGGTCCTTCTACATTCACTGATGGTATCTTAACTATTAATAACGGACCAAACGTTGGCTATGGTGGAGGTCCCCCAAACCCAACTTTTTCAACTCGTCAATTTTTAGGAACTGTTTACTATGAAGTTGCAAACAAAGGGTTTAACAATGCAGGTGTTTCAGAGTTAGTTTCTCCAGGTTCATTTTGTCCAGGAACGGAACCTGTTATTGTGAATATTAAAAATTATGGAGCCAATCAAATTTCTCCTGTTTCGGTTGGTTGGTCTTTAAATGGGGTCGTTCAAACTCCTGTAACTTACAATGGCACTTTAGATACTTTAGGCGGTGTAGGATCCGATACAGCAAATATCAATCTTGGAAATATTACAGTAACAGCCAACCAAACTGTTGATTTAAAAGCTTGGACCTATAACCCCAATAATGTTACTGATACTGTAAATGACAACGATACCATTGCGGTTCAATTAAAACCTGCAATTTCAGGAACCTACACTATTGGTGGAACAAATCCAGATTATGCCACTTTTGCAGCAGCAGTTAACGATTTAAATGCTAATGGCATTTGTGGACCTGTTGTTTTCAATGTACACTCAGGAATTTATAATGAGCAAGTAGATATTGGCGAGATTTCTGGGTCCTCTGCTACTAATACAATTACTTTCCAACCTGATAC
>JAAZVO010000233.1 GCA_018623405.1 Crocinitomicaceae bacterium | reverse complement strand
CTATTTGCGGATTTAGGTCAGCTATCCAAATTTCAAATTGCTTTAGGGCCATAATCAATTTCCTCAAATTCTTTTACAATAGAAAGTGATTCTTCTCCAACAAGCATAGACTCTGCTTTTAGTTTTTTTTCTAAGAATTTCCTTCTTTGAAATTGATTATAAAAGTCTAATGCTTCATTGATGTACCTGTTTCTAGACTTTTTTAATTTGGAAAGGATAGCTTCTGTTTCTCCAAATATATCTTCATCTAACTTTAGTGATACTGTTTTCATATCACAAAAGTATATACTTTATAGTAATTTATTTTTTAGTGTATTCTATTCTTAAGCCTGCATCAAGCACATTTGGCAGGTTTTCTTCGCGCATGGCTTGTTCAATTTCGAAGTGATAGGTTCCTGATATGGGAAACCTGCTTTGGTATTTAAACAATATTTGATTGTCTATAATATCTCCGGCATGAGTACCAAGCCATTTGCCGTTTTGGTCGGATAAAATGCAATGTACAGTATCTTTTGCAATTTTACCATTTGGGAAGTAGGTATGGAAGAAAAAGTAAAAATTGCTGTAGGGATAGGCTTCATTATGCCTAAGGTTAAATAGAAAGTTGTATGGTGTTAAAGTATCTTCAACAGCAACATCAAATTTTAGCTTGTTTTGATAATTCCATGTTTGATTTGGAATTTCTTGGTTTTGCTCAAAAAAACGAGATTGGTCGCAGGCAACAAAAAAAACCGCCAATACAGTAATCAAAAAATAGTTACGCATTCTTGTCCGGTCTTTTCTTTTTGAAGAAAGGCTTTTTGCGTTTCTTCTTTTTCTTGTTTGTAGGTTTAGGTTTATCAAAACGCTTTAAATCATCCTGACCAACTACATTTTCGAAGTCGGGTTGCTTTTCAACAACTAATTGCAGGCCGAAATCTTTTAAATCTTCAGGCTTTTTACCTTTTTTGTTAAGTTCAACAATCTTTTTTACCCTTTCAACCTCTATTGGAATTGGGTTATTCAATTGGTCGGGGTAAGCAAACCACATTAAGCCTTTAAAAACATCTGTTTTTTGGTGGAAGGCCACTCCTTTTTTTGTTTCGAGTTTTGTATTGCTATCTGGAAAATCTTTAAGCGCATCTAAGTAAGAATCTAACTCGTAATTCAAACAACATTTCAATTTTCCACATTGCCCTGCCAACTTTAATGGATTTATGGCCAACTGCTGATAACGGGCTGCAGAGGTTGGAACGGAGCGAAAATCTGTTAGCCAAGTAGAGCAACACAATTCTCTGCCGCATGAGCCAATACCACCCACTCGTGCTGCTTCTTGTCTAGCTCCAATTTGTCGCATCTCAATGCGAGTTTTAAAGCTGGAAGCGAGCACTTTAATCAGCTCCCTAAAATCTACTCTGCTATCAGCGGTGTAGTAAAAAATAGCTTTTGCCCCATCACCTTGATATTCAACATCGCTTAGTTTCATATCCAACTTCAGCTCCGTAATTATGTTTCGGGTTTTCAGTAAAGTTTCTTTTTCTTTTGCTCTAAATGCCTTCCACTTTTCTATGTCTTCTTCGGTAGATTTTCTTAAGATTTTTTCAATGCTTTTATCGTCGGGCTTAATGTTGCGGTTGCGCATTTGAATACGAACTAACTCTTCTGATGCTGTTACTTGACCAACATCGTTTCCAAAAGCCGCATCTGTAGTTACAAGGTCACCAACGTGTAGCTCTAAATCACTTGGGAACTTAAAAAACTCTTTTCGAGTGTTTTTAAAACGTACTTCAGCAAAAGGAAAAGTCGGTTCCCCATTTGGGGACTCCATGTCGGCTAGCCAATCGAAAAAATCTAGTTTGCCACAGCCACCAACTCCGCAGGCTCCATTATTTTTACAGCCTCGTGGCAAACTGCCACTTCCACATCCACTTGAACAACTTCCACATCCCATTTGCTTCTTCTTTCTATTATCACAAAACTATTGAATTATTGGATTGAGGCTGTTTGTTTGAAGTTTGAAGTTTGAGGTTTGAGGTTTGAGGTTCTTTCCTTCTTCCTTCCTCTTTTAATAACTTTGATTTCATGGAATGGATAGGCATTGATTATGGGTCGAAGTTAGCAGGCACAACCGTAATTTGTTTTGAAGGGAATGATAATGAATTGCACTTTATCAATTCAAAAAAGAACCAAGATGCAGATAAAATGATTGCTCAATTTCTGCGAGATAACCAACCACAAAACGTGTTTATTGATGCCCCTTTGAGTTTGCCAAAGGCCTATTTCGGTGAAGGGAATGACTTTTTTTATCGTGAAGGGGATAGAGCAATAGGTGCAATGTCGCCCATGTTTTTGGGAGGCTTAACCGCGAGAGCAATGAAATTAAAAAGCCAATTTGATAAAGAGATAAAGTTTTTTGAAGCTTACCCAGGTGGGCTTGCCAAAGAGTTAAAACTTAAAGAACTCAATTACAAAAAGGAAAAAGAAAACATTCCAACAATTACAGATTTGTTGTTAGCTAAGTTTCAAATAAAGTTAATTGAAACCCCAACTAGCTGGCATCAAGTAGATGCGTTGTTGGCATATTTAATAGGATGGCGCCACAAAAACAATTCGGCTATTTTTTTTGGGGACGAAAAAGAGGGTGGTATTTGGGTTTAGTTTTCCAAAATAAATCGGCACAATTATTTTACCTCAAACTATTCTCGATTTTACTCCAAGCAACAATCTTGAAGTTTTGGGGAACATCCTTACCGCTGCTTTTATTGAATCCATCTTGACAAACAAACACTCCTTTTTCGAAACCTTTTCCAAAATTTATGTTGTAAACATCAATACCATCAGTTTCTTTAACGGTGTCCTTTCCTAATTTAATCTGAAAGCTTTTTATGTATTTATGGGGAGGTTTTCTATTAAATACTGCAAAAGTGTTATTTCCTTGACTTGAGGCAATTAGATAGCCTTCCTTATTTTGTTTTCGGTAAAGGCACAACCCTTCGATATCAAACTTAATATTGGTGTTTTCTTCGCTAGAGTTTTCAATGTAAGTTCCTGCAGTATCGCTCTTATTGGAAAGGTCAAACTTCAATATTCCTCCATCTTCCTCTCCCAAAAACAAAAGGTTTTGTTCAGCATCTACAACCATGCCTTCTACTTGGGTTGGTGCTGCCATTTTATTAGCAAATTCAGCATAAACAGAGTCACCAGTGCATTTTAATTTCCATTGCTCTACTTTTCCGGATTTTCCGTTTACAAAGGCATAAAACTCATTGGTGGCGGTTTTGTGTAGACAAAACCCATAAACTTCCTCGATGCTGTTAACAGGTTGTGATAATATTAAACTGATAGAGTCTCCTGATGGAGAAATGCTGAAAATATCAAAAGTGTTTGTTGTTCTGTTCGAACCGCCCAAAATATCGATGCTTAAAGAATCGAAAGGAAATCCATATTGAATATCGATATTATTAAACCTTCCAAATTCAAAAAATCTTAACCTTTTTCCTGAAAAATCATAGTTTTCAATGCCACCTTTTTTGTTTGAACCATAAATAATGCTTTTGGAGGCATCAATAGGATTTATCCATATAGCCGGGTCATCAGCTGCATCTTCATCTTCTATTGCATTAACTTGCTCTGTTTCAAATGAAGCGTCAACAAATCTTATTTTTTGAGTAATCTGATTGGTTTCCTTTTTCTCGGTAGAACAGCCAATTATTATGAAAATAAAAACAAAAAAGTATAGGTTTTTCATGCATTAAAATTTTAGTTTAAATCCAACCCTTGCCCAATAAGAGTAAAATTCTTGTTGTTTAACTTTTGAAGGCTCACCAAGATAATATACTAAAGGAGCATTGGTTATATTTCTTACATCTCCAAAAATTCTTAGCATACGATTTACTTGGTAATACCCATTAAAATCTAGCCTAAACTGTTCTGCGTAATACTCATCTAAATCTGAGTCTGCGCCGAGTTTAACCAAGAAATCGTCACTATAATTGGCTGAAAGTTTAAGGTATAACTTGCTGTTGTCATAAAACAGGGCAACGTTGGTAGTGTGTGGCGATTGCCCGGGAAGCTGAATTTGTTCTTGTTCTTCTGCTTCAAAAAACTCTAAATAATCTCCATTAAATTCAACAATGTTGGTGTTTTCGTTTGCCGGATACCTTTTGTTTAAAAAGGCAATTGAATTAGTGTAAGTATAGTTACTGAAAAGCCCAAAGTTTTTGAAAAATGATGATAAAAAATCAAAAAAGAATTGAGCCTGTAATTCAGCCCCACGCACTAATGCTCGGTTTCCGTTTAACGGAATTTCTAATTCAACTTTTGAAAAGTTTCCTAAAGCGGGATCTCCTTCGTACCCAAAAATCTTGTAATTAAATACAAAATCTTCAATTTCTTTATAAAAAATACCTGCTGATAATATGCTTGCTCTGCCCCAATATCGCTCAACTAAAAAATCCAGGTTCATTGCCTTTGGGTAATCTAAATTTGGATTTCCATATTGCACTTCTTGCCTTTGGTTTTCTTCTCTATAGGGAATAATATCTCTAAAGTTT
>JAAZVO010000232.1 GCA_018623405.1 Crocinitomicaceae bacterium | reverse complement strand
TTTGGTACTGATGCTGTTAAATTTGTTAATTCAAAGCATGGTAAATCCCTTCACTTTAGAGGTATAAATGCCTCAGTAACGCAAGAAGGAACAATAAAAAAAGGCGATATAATCTCAAAAAAATAACATGAAAAAGATATTGATAGCATTGGTACTAATAAGTAGCGTAATAACTTCAAAAGCCCAAATAGAAGGACTTTGGAGTGTTATTGATGTAACTGTAGGCGAAGAAATTATGACTCCAACAGCAAAATGGACAAGGTTTAAGGCAGATGGAAGCTATGAAAGTGGCAATGGTTGGCAAAAAAACAGCGAAGGTAATTGGAGTTTAAATGAAGAAACCATGGAGCTTACATTAGATGAAACCTACGATGTTTACGAAGATGCCCCACCGTTTATTATCACACAAAAAGCAAATACCATGACTTGGATAAGGATGGAACATGGTAAAAAGGTAAAGGTAAACCTTGAAAAAATTGAAGAAATTCCGCAAGCTCCTTGGGATAAATTAGTAGGCATTTGGGAGTTAAATCTATTGACGATAAAGAAAATTTAATGGAGCATACTTCCCAATTATATGGCATTAACCAAATTCGTGTTAGATGGGATAAAGTATTTAATGCACAATTGCAAAAAGGCAAAAAAATTGGTGGTTTTTGGAGACCACATCCTTATAAGAATAAAACTACACTCATGTTTTATGATGAAAATTTTGCATATGAGCATTGGAAAACAGAATTTGAGCATAACAAATTGATATTTTCAAACTTTTACCAGCCCGTTACAATCACCTTCGAAAAAATAGAATAACAAAGGGTGACATTTAGCATTTAATTTTAAAAAATCGTTGGCCATTTTGCACCCAAATTAAAAGGTATGAATATCAAGATTGCAGATTTAATGGTGAAAGATGTTATTACAACCCTTCCTCATAAAAGCATTGGGCATGTAAAAGACATCATGAAAAAAAACAAAATAAGCGCAGTGCCGGTAATTAACTCTGAAAATGTTCCTATTGGTATTTTAACATCTACAGATTTTCAGAAAGACTTAAATGAGTCCTCTCCGGTAAGTACCATTTTACCTGAAACTATAATTCAAGTGCCTGCATACAACAATATTGATATTGCAGCTAAACTAATGCTGAAGCAAAAAATACATCATGTATTGGTTACGCATGAAAAAGAGTTAGTGGGGATTATTAGTTCATTCGACCTTATTAAGCTTATTGCGCAGAAAAAAGTTAGCTTGAAGAAGTAATTATTCCTACTTTGTAGAAGTAAAAATGAAAACCGATCTTCAAGAAATTCAAAGTACACTTCAACAGCTATTTAATGAGGCTATACCGCCCTTAAAGGTTGCAAAAAACAATGAAAACGTATTTGAAGTAACCGGAAACAAAGAGGTGCTTTATTGTGGGAAAATGGTAGAGGGATATTATTTTGCTAGTGTTGTTCCTAAACCAAAAGATATAAGGTTGTACTTTTTCCCTATTTATACCCACAAACCTGATTACCCTGAGCTATCTGATGACCTAAAAAAATGTTTGAAGGGGAAAAGCTGTTTCCACATAAAAAAACTTACCCCTTCAATGGAGTTAGAATTAAAAGAAATGATTTTGTTAGGAGTTCGGCTTTACCAAACCAACAACCTCATATAATGAAATATCTATTTTTAAATATTGGCCTTTTGGCCGCGGGCTCAGGCGTTTACCTGCTTACCTTAGAAGATTCCGATAAATTTGCCCTGTTTTCTACTCTTCAAATTGTATTTGGGGCAGTTTTTATTTATCAAGGTATCAGATTAATTCGCGGTAAAAAGATGAACTAATCTCTCATTTTATCCAACAACTTATTTAACGTTGTGGCTTCCTTTTCTGTTAAAGTGGTTTGGCTATGTATGTTCGATTCAACTACTTCTGAAGCCTTATCAATAAGCTCTATGCCTTTTTCAGTGATAAAAATATCAACCTGACGGCGATTATCCTCACAAATTTCTCGTTTTACCAAACCCTTTTGCCTTAGCTTTTCAACTAATCTAGAAGTGTTAGACATTTTATCAATCATGCGCTCAGTTATAAGCTTAAGTGGTGAAGGTTTAGGAAATTGTCCTTTTAAAATTCGCAATAAGTTAAATTGCTGAATGGAAATTCCAAATGGTTTAAGGTCTGCTGTTCTTTTGCCTTCTAGCCAAGCAGCAGTAAAAGATAAATTAATTTCAGCTTTTAAAAACTCGTTCTTAAACTTTTTCTGCTTTATCTCTTCTTCTATCTTCATATCTACACAATCAATAGTTGTAGATACAAAAGTAACATTTATAAGTATCTTTCTTCAATAATATTTTGATGATGAATCGGGTGACCAATCAAAATAAATCCTGCAGCCCTTACACTCATAGGCTTTTTATCTGCTACTCCTGTCAATTCTAATTGTGCGCTTGAAAATCCTGAAAACAACAATTTTGTGGCTTTTCTTAGGTTGTTCCACTCCTCCAACAACTTATTTGGTGGAACATTGCTGTAATCTGCATTGGTCACAAATAAATCTTGATCAAAACCCGGTAATGAAGCTTTATCTCTTCTCGAAAAGCGCAAGGCGCGGTAGGCAAATACCCACTCGGTATCAATAATATGACCTAATATTTCTTTTATCGTCCATTTACCATCTTCATAAGCATAATCCCATTTGTACTTTGGTATTTTAAAAAAGAATTGGAAGCTTTCTTCGAAACTCAATTCTAAATTTTCAGCCAATGGAAGGTCATCTACCAATTTGATGTAATTCTCAAAATAAGGCGCGTATTCGGTGGGTGAAGGTTTAAACATTTATAAATATTTAGCAAGATTGAACGACGTTAAAAATATAATTTTGTTTTCACGCTAATATTAAGTTTTTATGGGATTTGGTAAATGGGTAGCCGGTGGATTAGGATGGGCTTTTGGTGGACCAATTGGAGCTGTTTTGGGCTTTGCATTAGGCTCTATGTTCGAATCTATGAATCAAGGAGAATATGAACAAAGAGGTAGTGGACCTTATACTCAACCTCGTAGTAGACCATCCTCTACCCGATCTGGTGATTTCGGTGCTGCTTTATTGGTGCTTTCGACAGCAGTAATGAAAGCCAATGGTAAAATCAAAAAATCAGAACTTGATTACGTTAAAGATTATTACGTTAGACAGTTTGGGGAGCAAAAAGCCAAAGAATATATTCTTGCATTAAGAGAACTATTAAAGCAGGAAATTCCACTAAGGCAAGTTTGTTTGCAAATAGCATCATTTATGCCTCACCCCATGAGGTTGCAATTAATGCATTATTTGTTCGGAATAGCTCGAGCAGATGGTCATGTAGATTTAAATGAGGTTAACGTAGTGCAAACTATTGCCAATTACCTAAACATTAGTCAAAAAGATTTTGACTCTATAAAAGCAATGTTTTTTAAAGACCCTTCAAACGCCTACAAGGTTTTAGAAGTAAATGAGCAAGCTACAAATGAGGAAATCAAAAAAGCCTATCGAAAAATGGCAATAAAATACCACCCTGATAAAGTTTCTGCCTTAGGCGAAGAATTTCAAAAAGCTGCTAAAGAAAAATTCCAAAAAGTGCAAGAAGCCTACGATACCATTAGAAAAGAGAGGGGAATGAATTAGGGAGAAAGGAGGAAAAAAGAAGGATGATGGATGATGGATGATGCATGATGGAAATTCTAAAATTTTAAATGTTAAATGTTGAATTATTAATAACTCTCAGCTAAAAGCCTAAAGCAAATAGCCAGAAGCCAGAGGCTAAAAGCTAAATGCAAAAAGCCAATCCCTCCGATGTAGCTTTAGCAAAAGCGGAAAAACTACCAACTTACAACTCACAACTACCAACTAAAAACCAAAAACTAAAAATCCCGCCTTGACCTCAAACCTCGAACTTCAAACTTCAAACTACCCAACTCATTTGTAACAATCCTCACTTTTGGAGTGAAAAACACACCCTAATTTTGTGGAACATTTATGCACAATAGCCGTAAAGACTATTAAGGATTTAAAGGTTAGTATTAAGAATTTGATGGTTGGTTTGGGTTTGGAGCGAGTTTAGATGTTGATTCGTCAACTGAAGACTCGCTCCTTCTTTTTTGTTCCCTATGCTTTAACAACTCCTGAGTGGTAGGCTTACTTTCTCTTCCTGTAGCCATAAACAAAACCAAACCACCAGCAAAAAGCAAGGGTAAGGTCAAAATAATTATCATGGTAAAATCTGAAAGCACATTATAAATTTAAAAAAATGTTTCATTTTTACCTCTTCCCAATAAAAATTTAAGCACTTGCTCAAATATTTTAAGTAATGTATTAAGCTACGTGCTTTAAGTTGGCTACTTTATTTATTGCCGAAATATTTTAAAAGGCAACAACCGCTTTGGCGACTTCTTTGGTGGTTTTAACCACTTCATAAACATTTTGGTTTATTTAATATTAATTGGGCTTTTATTTACCCCACTTATTGTTTTGTTTTTTCTGTTTGCCATACCGTTTGGCGATTTCTTTGATATGATTACTTCAGG
>JAAZVO010000231.1 GCA_018623405.1 Crocinitomicaceae bacterium | reverse complement strand
TGGTGTAGCCTTTTTTGTTACCATCCAAGCAATACCAGAAACTATTGCCAGCCCTAAAAACCAAATAAATGCACGTTGAGAAATTGTCCAAACCTTATAACCCTCAGGCAATGGAAAACCATCCATAAAGCTTGCCTTGTGCATCCATAAAAAAGAAACCATTGCCATTGAGAGAAATATTATGGGAATCCAAGGCCTCAATTTATTAAACCTTTTTAGATCTATACCTTGAATTATTTCAGCTGAAGCCCATATCCAAAAGAAAATTGTAAAAAGCCTGTACAATGCAGGAAACCTAAAAACATCTAAAAATGGAATTACACTAGCCAATACCTTTAGCAATAAAAACTCAGGCCCTAAGGCCATCCACAAAAAAAACAGACCAACAAGTAACTTCCAGCCAAACTTCCAATTGAACCGCCAAAACCCTAACAGCAAAATACCCATAAAACCAACCCCGAGAAATAAATTGGTTAGTCCATAATCTAAAACGCCCCACATTTCGGACTTGGTGGTAACCAATAATGGTGCTACGGTAGAAATTAAACTTTTTAAAGTCAAAGAGCCAATTCCTAAAGCCTCCCATGATAATGTACTGCCCCGGGTTATTGAATACTTGATTTCATAAAATGAGGAAATTACACTAAAACTTAACAGCGCCAAAATACCTGCAGCCGCAACCAATCCAAAAATTACTCTAGGTTTTTTTAAGCCCTTGTTTCTAAAGGCCCAAACCAAAAAATACCCCATCATAATGTATAAGTTGGTAACAAAAAAAGCTGGGTAACCTCCGGTTAGCATAAAATACAAAACCACAGGCAGCATCAATATAGAATTGGTTTGCTTGCTTTCTAAAACCTTTAATAGGTGAAACCAAACCCAAGGGAGCCATACGGCACTTATTACCCAACCAAAATGTTGGGCATTACCAATAAAAAAACCACTAAAAACATACAGCACAGCTAGTGCTAGTGCGGTAAACTCATCTTTACTTTTTGCTTTTAAGAAATAAAACATTCCGCTGCCTGCAACCAATAAATGCAAAACAAACTCTATATGTAAACTAAATAAAGTGTACCTTCCTATCAACTGAAAAACTAAAGCAATAGGATACCAAGTTTGGGGCTCTGAAATTTGCGGAAACCCAAAATTTATAAATGGATTCCACAGAGGTAATTCACCATTTTGAAGACATTCTCCAATAAAATACCTCCAGGGTAAGGAAATGTCTATCATATCGTATTTAAGGGATTTCAAAAAACTCACTACAGGTAAAAATCCAAGTAGAATAATTGCGAAAAGCAACAATGGAAATCGATATTTAAATATCCAATTATTCAAGTACAGTGGGTTTTCCGGAAAAAATAAATTGTTTCAAATACTTGAAATAAAACTTTAAAATCGGCGTATGTAACTGCTCTATTTCTTGGTTTGATAGCTTTACTTCAGAGCTCTTAAGCGCTTTTTTGTCTTTCAAAAATCTTTGCCATCCAAAAACTTGGCTTTTTATTAGGTTCACCCTAAAGGTCAAAACACCTAAAGCCATCAGCATCAAACTCCGTAATACCGCCTTCCACCCGTGGATTATTTTAAACCTTTTAGGCATTAACCCAAAGTAGGTAATTAACATGTTGTATTGCAAGGTTATGCCATAGTCGCTTTTTTTTATTCTATTTACAGAATAGCTAACCCTGTGTTTAACTTTTGCATTAGGCTCAAAACCACATTTAAATCCTGCTAAAGCAGCCCTTAATCCTAGCTCAGCATCTTCGTAACAAGTTTTAAACTTGGTGCTAAAAAAGCCAACCTCCTCAAAAACTTTCAGTTTGTATAATCCTGCTCCTGCACTTGGGCACAGGCATTCAAATGAAGCTTCAAAATCTTTGGAATATTCTCTTGCTCCTATTGGGAGTACTTCTGTTGTTGAAAGCAAGGTTAGCCCCGCATTATCAATTACTTGTGGGTTTTCATGAAACAGCTGTTTGCTTGCTACCATATCTAACCCTCTGTTCTTTGCAGCATTTAGTAAGGCGGCAATCCAGTTTTTATCCGGAACTGTGTCGTTATTTAATAAAGCTACAAACTCAAATTTACCTGATTTTACTAGCTTTTTTAAAACTTGATTCACCCCTTTTGCGAATTCTAAATTTTTAGGATTATCATAAAAAACAATATTGTCGGCCTTGGTTACATGCCCTCGAAGGGCTTCTTTCTCTGAAACCATTGAGCCATTATCAACTAAATGAATTTCTAGGTTAGTGTAGGTTTGTTCTTTTAGTGCCTCTAAACAATCAAGGGTTACTTCAAGTCCGTTCCAGTTTAAAACAACAATGGCAATAGGCTGCTCCACTTTACAAAAGAAAGCTACTTTTTCAAACTTCGAGCTAAATCAATTGATGTTAAAGGTTGCTAACTAGGCAATTTTTTAAAATTCCAGTGTTTAAATGTTGCGATTACCTTGATGTAAAACCCTTGGTTAAAGTATAAATTTGTTTTTTAATCGAATTAATTTGCCTGAAGCTGCCCCAAAAACAAAAAAGAGAAGTTACCGAAAATTCATTTTTTGGTTTTGGTTACTTGGAATTATTCCTCCACTCCTGCTTACAGGATTTATGTACCTAATTTCTGAAGATTATTTAGGAGCACTTCCAACATTTGAAGAGTTAGAAAACCCTAAAAGCAATCTAGCATCAGAAGTTTATACAGCAGATCAGGTTTTATTTGGAACCTACTACCGCGAGAATCGGTCAAATGTTATTTATGAAGACTTATCGCCAAACCTAGTGAATGCGCTAGTGGCAACTGAAGATGAACGCTACTACGATCATTCAGGAATTGACCTAAAATCATTAGGCAGGGTGGTTTACGGCGTTTTAACCGGCCAAATGAGCAAAGGGGGTGGCTCTACCTTAACTCAACAGCTTGCCAAAATGCTTTTTCACAATAGGCCTTCTTCAAAAATTGAAAGAGGGTTACAAAAGTTTAAAGAGTGGATTATTTCTGCCCGTTTAGAGCGGCAATACACCAAAGAAGAAATAATTACCATGTACCTCAATAAGTTCGACTTTGTAAACAATGCCGTTGGTATAAAGTCGGCTTCAAGAATTTACTTTAATACCACCCCAGATTCGCTCTCATTACCACAGGCGGCCGTGCTAGTTGGAATGGCAAAAAACCCCGCCTTGTTTAATCCCGTAAGAAGGCCAGATACCACACAACATCGAAGAAATGTAGTGTTTGCCCAAATGCTGAGAAATGAGCTTATTTCCAAACAAGAATTTGACTCTTTAAAGCAACTTCCCATTGAACTTAGCTTCACCCGTGTTGACCACAGAACAGGGCTTGCTCCATACTTTAGAGAGGTGTTACGTTTAAGGCTTAGAGAGCTTTTTGATGAGCAAGACGAAGAAGGAAACTACATTCTTGCAAAGCCTGATGGAACCCCTTATGATATTTACGGTGATGGATTAAGAATTTACACCACCCTAAACTCTAAACTTCAAACATATGCGGAAGAAGCCGTTGCAGAACACCTTGGGCAAGAGCTTCAAAACGATTTTTGGAGAAGGTTAAAAGGTAAACGACTAGGACTGTTTGATACAAAAATTTCCGAGTCTCAAGCTTGGGCTATATTAAACCGAGCAAAAGTTAACTCTCAGCGATATCAAAACTTAAAACATGCAGGGGCTTCAAAAGATTCTATAGAAACTTCTTTTAATACCGAATTTCCTATGAAAGTGTTCTCTTGGAAAGGTGAAAAAGATACTGTTATGACTCCCCTAGACTCCATAAAATATTACAAAAGCTTTTTACAAAGTGGGGTAATGAGCATGGATCCAAACACCGGATTTATTAAGGCTTGGGTTGGAGGAATTGATTATCGCTATTTTAATTACGACCACGTAATGCAAGGTAGAAGGCAAGTTGGCTCAACCTTTAAACCCATTGTGTACTCTTTGGCCATCCAAGAAGGATACTCACCCTGCTACAAAGTTCCAAATATTCAAACCTGTTTTGATATGCCCGATAACCAACCCGATTGGTGCCCTAAAAACTCTGACGGAGAGTATGGTGGAATGATTTCTTTAAAGTACGGCTTAGCCAACTCTATGAATACCATTACAGCATGGGTTATGGATAGGTTTGGACCAAAGGCAGTAATTAATATGGCGCGTAAACTTGGCATAAAAAGCCCGTTAGACGAAGTACCCTCATTATGCTTGGGAGTAGCAGATTTAAGTGTATATGAAATTACAGCAGCCAACTCAACTTTTGTAAATAAAGGTGTTTATGTAGAGCCCATTTTTATTTCAAGAATTGAAGATTCTAACGGAAACGTAATTATTGATTTTGTGCCTGAAAGGCACGAAGCTTTGAGTGAAGAAACGGCCTACTCAATGGTGAGTTTGATGCAAGGTGTGGTAGATGGCGTTTACTCTGATTATTACGACAAAAAAATTGGTACGGGGGTTAGGTTACGTTTTAAGTATAAATTCAAAAACGAAATTGCCGCCAAAACCGGTACTACACAAAATAACTCCGATGG
>JAAZVO010000230.1 GCA_018623405.1 Crocinitomicaceae bacterium | reverse complement strand
TGCATCAGTAATTACAACATTGTATGCACCGTTACATAAGCCTGTAGCAGATGCAGTAGTTTGACTATTAGGATCATCCCACTGATAAGAGTAAGGAGGTGTTCCACCTGATAATTGTGAAATGAAAATGTCGTTATTACAAATGTTATTCAAATCATAATTAGCTTGTAGAATAGCTAAAATTGGGTCAGGTCCTGATACAATTGCATTGTCAAAAGACACACAACCGGCACCATCAATTACCTGAACTCCATAAGAGCCTGAAGGTAAATTAGAAATACTATTACTAGTTGAATTGGTAGACCAAAGCACATTATATGGAGGCGTACCTCCGGTAACATTAACTGATGCAGTTCCTGTAGAATCATCTCCACAAACTACAGTAGAACCAGTGGTTGAAAGTGAAGGTGGATTAGGGTCAGTTAAAGTAACGCTACCTGTTTTTTGACAACCTACAGAATCTGTAATAGTTACATTGTAAGTTCCGGCTTTCAAACTAATAATTGAATTGGTATTTTGACCATTATCCCAAGCAAAGCTATATGGAGCTAAACCTCCTGATACGTTTGCAACTGCAACACCATTGTTTGCCCTACATAAAGTTGGATTAGTAGAATTTGAAAAGTCAACATTAATTATTGGTGGATTGGTTACTGATGCAGTTTGAACTGTTGTACATCCGCTAGCATCGGTTACAGAAACAGTATAGTTTCCTGCAGATATACCATTAATAGTACTTCCTGAACCTCCATTTGACCAATTATAATTTATTGGTGAAACTCCTTGTACAGCATTTGCTGTTGCGGAACCATTAAAGAAACCATTACAAATTGGAGAAGTAGTTGAAATATTTACAACAGGGTACGCACCTAAAACATCTACTGACTCAATGTAATCACAACCAATTGCATCAGTAATAGTTACAAAATGCTTTCCTCCAGGAAGACCGGTAGCGGTAAATCCGCTTTGTCCGTTAGACCATGAGAAAACAAATGGCGGTTTATCTCCAACGGCTACCATAGTTGCACTACCATCATTTCCACCACAAGTAGAAGTTGGGGTAGAAGTTGGGAAAGTAGAAATTGGATTTAATTCTTTTACCCAAGTTGAACCATTGAATACACAATTTGCATCGTCAGTAACTGTAACGGCATAAAAACCATCAGTGCTTGTAACTAAACTATCTAAGAAAGAACCATTGCTCCAATTGTAGATGTCATAATTTAAACCAGTTTTTAACTTGGCGGTTGTACCATTACAATAAAAAGTGGTATCACCTCCTAATACATTAATATTTCTTGGGTGACCAATATTTACCCTTAACATAAATGTAATGGTGTTTAGAAGCTGATTTAAAGAAGGGCTAGTTGAAGGTAACCAACCTTGCCCATCTTTCAAATCAACGAAATTAATAACTCCAACTCCACTAGGATAGAAGTTAGAGTATCCAAAGCTCATATTTACAGGATTAATTTGCTCTGCTGCAATAAAATACTCTCCTGAAGGAAGAAAAACCTCACCACAGCCCATTCTTTCTGTGTACCAACCTGCACCATTTGGTCCTATTTGAATAACTCTAGTTGAATCAATTAAGATATCTGGCTCTTGAGTAACAGGATTAAAAGAATAAAGTAAACATCTAATTTTAGTTCCTTGCGTTGGGTTATCTAAGTAAAATGAAACTGAAGAAATTGTATCTGCAAAATACATTGAAAACTTATGGCCAAAAGCAACAGATGTTGCATTACCAATTCCGTTTGCTGCTACTCCATCATCCCTTATAAAGGATGTGTCATTAAGAATAATATCATAATAAGCAGTATCATTATTGTAAACCGTATCAGCTTGGTTAGATGATATTACTGCTTGGGCTGTAAATGTATCTACTGAGGTTGCAGTAAAACCTGAAAGAAAAGTTACAGTTGAGTCATCTTTTGACATTAGTGTATCTATTAAATAATTTGCAGTAAAAGGAGTTCCTGGAATAGAAAGATCTAGGGTTACACCTGTTAATAAACTATCTCCAATATTTTCTGCTGTTGCTGAAAAGAACATTCCTTGAACTTGAGATGCAGGCATTGAAGCATATCCATCAACGTAATTAATAGAGGTTAAATCTTTTGCTCTACCATCAACTGGAGCTGATTGAAAAGGGTACTCTAACTTCACATAAGCACCACTAGGTTGAGAACACAATGATGAGCCATTAACACCTGAACCCGCGACGAAGTTAAAGGTGATGATACCATCAGCCGCCCACGCCGCTAAATCTGCAACAGGAATTGTAAAAGATGTTGAATCATAATTAGCTCCACATTGCGGAGCAGATAAACTTTGACCAATTAGAGTATTTGTTTCATCATTCACTTGATACCATTCACTTGCAGATGGAAAATCTAGGTCACCTCGGTAAAAGAATTTTAGTGTACCTGGTCCTGTTGGTTGTGGTGGTACTCCACTAAAGGATACAGGGCCAAAAGGGCCACCTGAAGGTGCAGAATAAACAGCTATTGCTGAAGTTCCATTAAAAACTTGAGCAAAGGTTACAGTAGAAATTGCGATAAGAATTGCAGCTAGTAGCGTTCTTTTCATAAAGTTGAGATTTAGCGGTCTAAATTATCAATAAATTAAATTATTTCAAAATAGATTAACCTGAGGTTAAAACTTCAAACCTGTAAATGAAGTAAAAAGATTTGAAATAATCGTTAAAAATATTCAGAAATGATAAAAGGGCTGATATTCAAAATTCAAATTTTCAACGAAATATTCACTTTCAAGCATGTTTCGAATTATTTGAGTTAATATAATTTCAAAATCGAGTAAGGTTTCTTTCGTAATGCTGTTATTACCTCCAATTTCTAATGGTAAAAGTCCTTTTGAAATTGTTCTTAGCGATAGAATCCCTGAGCTTACAGGAAAATGAGAAGCATAGTTTTTATGTTTAGAAATTAAATAAGCATAAAAGAAAAGTTGCATTGCCTTTGGCTTACTTGGTTTTTCAAGTAATCGGTTTAAGTTTTCTATTTTTAAATCCTTCGACTCTACCTTTCCAGTTTTGTAATCAACAATTCTTGTTTTGCCATTTACTTGATCTATTCTATCAATTAGACCTTTAATTATTACCTTATTACTATCAACATCAAGTGTTGTTTTAATATTTTCTTCAACACCTAAAATCATCAAACCTTTGGTTTGCTTGTCATGTAGAAGTGTGTTTTCTAAAACTTTTTTACTCACTTCATTTAAAATGAGATTTTTTCCAGGTAAAATGTGTTCACTTCCAACTTTTTCCATGAAAAGTTGATTTACCCTTTCTGTTGCAATTTTTAAAAAGTCATTAAAATCAATATCGTTTAGATGTTTATCTATGTTAGACTCATAAAGCTCTTCTAAAACCTTATGAATAATATCACCCAGCGTAGCGGCATCTAATGTTTCTTCTAGCTCTTTAGCTTCGTAAATATTTTCTACATATCTGTAATAAAACTCAAGCGGATTTTCTAAGTAGGTATTTAAAGCTGACGGCGAAAGACCTCTATCGGTTAAAAAGTGTAGTAATTTATCTCGATCTACTTTTACCTTTTGTGGCTCTTCAAGGTTTACAGAAATTTGAGGGGTATATATTGTATTTGTTTCAATAAATTTTGAAAGCTCTTTTTCTGTTTCTATTTGCTGTATAAACCTACTTTTTTCACCTTTCCCTAATTTATCGCTTGAGGTATTGTAAATAAGATGAACTTTCTCAGCTCCCTGAATTAAGCGGTAAAAGTGGTATGAGAATATTCCATCTTTTAGCTCATGGGTTGGTAAGTTAAAGGCTTTTCGGACGTCATACGGAATCAATGATTCTTGGTTTTTAGCCTTTGGGAAAACACCTTCATTAACAGATGAAATAAGTACATTTTTGAAGTTTATATTCCTAGTTTCCAATAAGCCGATTATTTGTAAACCTTCAAGAGGTTCTCCTAGGAAATTTAACTCTTGTGGTTGTACCAAATACTTAAAAAGGGCTAAAGTATTTTCTGCTGTTGGCTTAATTGAAAACCTTTGAAACTGAAATTCCAAATCTTTACGGCCTGCTGATAGTACTTCATATGTTGCTTTATCAAAAACATCAATTTGTTGTACAGTTTGTTCTAAATCATTAAGCAGACTAGCTAAATCTTGAAAAGTTAACTTGTTTGAAATTAGCTTTTCGATAAATTCAAAAACTCCATCTAATGGATGGGGCAATTTCAATTCATCTAATAAGGCTTTAAGGGTTGATGATGTAAGGTAGATTAAGTTTTTAGAAACTACGTATTCAGCTATTTGATTTATTACATATTGAGGAACACATTTTTTTAAATAATCGTTGTAAAGCAATATTTTTAAACTGCTGTAGCTTATAAATTGTGCTGTTTTTTTTGATTGGTTTTTCCAAAGTTTTATGAGGTCAAAAAATAAGCTGTATAGCGGTTGAGATTGAATGCTTAATCCGGCGCTAATATTTACAGTTTTAATATTTTCAGGAAGCGAGTTTAATAACTGAGGTAAATTAGCCGTGTTGCCTAATACAACCGC
>JAAZVO010000229.1 GCA_018623405.1 Crocinitomicaceae bacterium | reverse complement strand
GCTGCTGCCAACTCATTCTGAACTTGAATGTAAAGGTCATAAGATGTCCCATTATCATTTTGAAGTGAAATTACTTGCTTGCTAACAGGGTATTCGCCAAAAAACTTCACCCTTTCCATTTTCTTTTCGGGCAAGTTTTCTTTGTTTTGAGGGTTGGCAATAAACTCTTTTGCTTTTTCTTTTAATTGATCAATTTCTAAGAGTTCGCCTTCTACCAATAGTTGATCGTTTGCGTTAGCCAACACCACAAAAACATTTCGCTCTTTAATAGGTGGAGGCTCAGGCGCATTAATATCTAATGGTGGAGGTAACCTTCTTGCCAAGCCCCAGTCAGATTCCATAGTGGTAGTTACAAGAAAGAAAACCAATAACAGGAAGGCAATATCTGCCATAGAACCCGCATTGATTTCTTGTAACTCTCTTCTGTTGCTTGCCATAATTATCTTTTTAAGATTGAGTATACTGATGAAAATACAACTGATGCACCTGCAGCTAAAAACAAAATATAAAACATAATTAAACCAACACCTGACCATTTTATTTCAGTTGCGGAAATATCTTCAGGGTAGTAAGGCATCACTTGGTCTGTAGCAAGCACATAAGATAGCACTACAACTACAATTAGAGCTCCAATACCAATAGCTGAACCTTTCAATGAGCTTGGCTTAGCCAACACGCCAATCACTCCACCAACTAAAGCTAATAAGCCACAAAGGCCAAATAGAAAATAAGTAAAGTTCATAACGGCATCTACAGGCCAACAGCTATTGCAAATTTTATCGTCGAAGTCTAAGATGGTAACAAGCGTTAAAACAACACCTATACCACCTAAGATCGGAATTAAAAATCTAGTTAAGTTCAACATGATCTTATTTGTTTTGAGCTTCGTGTTTTACTAATAGGTCAATTAAAGAAATAGAGGCATTCTCCATATCATTTGTTAACGAGTCAACCTTTGCTAAAATATAGTTGTAGAATACTTGAAGTACCATAGCTACTAAAAGCCCTGATACGGTAGTAATTAACGCCACACCAATACCTTCTGCAACAATACCGGGAGAAATATTGTTAGCCTCAGCAATCGCATCGAAAGCCTGAATCATACCGATTACCGTTCCGAAGAAACCAAGCATAGGAGCTAGAGCGATAAAAAGTGAAATCCAAGAAAGTCCTTTCTCCATTAAACCCATTTGAACTGAACCATAAGAAACAACTGATTTCTCAACCATATCAATTCCTTCAGAACTTCTTTCTAAACCTTGGTAGAAAATACTTGCAACTGGTCCTGAAGTGTTTCTGCAAACATCTTTTGCAGCCTCAATACCACCTGAAGAAAGCGCACTTTCAACATCATTTAAAAGCTTTTTGGTATTTGAAGTTGAAAGTGATAAATAAAGAATTCTTTCTATTGAAATAGCCAAACCTAAAATCAAACATATCAATACGAATGACATAAATAATGGACCTCCATCAATAAATTTTTGCTTTAAAATTTGGTGGAAGGTTTTGTCTTCAGCTTCTTCTTCCTCTTCAGCAGGGGGAGCAACCATAGTTTCTTCTTCCATTGGTTCTTCAGCAGTCATTGCAGCGGAATCTGTTGCGGCAGAATCTTCAACCATTTCGGTTGATTCTCCCATATCTTCAGTAGTGGCTTCATCTTGAGCCATTAGATTTACTGAGCTAGCCGTTAGCATTGCAAAAACAGCTAAAAGCGCCATCATTCTTTTTCCTTTTAGCATGGCGAAAACAAAAATTGAATTCAAGTTAGATTTCATGATTTGTGGTGTTTATTGATCTATTTTTAAAAGTTTAAAATTCTAGCGGAGAGAGAGGGATTATTTCGCTTAAGCTTCATGGTCTTCGCTACGCTTCGGCTCGAACCCGAGGTTTCTCATCTTTCTCTCCCGCAACCAACATTAAATTTGTTGCGGAGAGAGAGGGATTCGAACCCTCGATACGCTTTTGACGTATACACACTTTCCAGGCGTGCGCCTTCAACCACTCGGCCACCTCTCCTCTCTTTCCTTCGTTAATGTTCAACATATAGTTAAAACAGCCGCCAAATTAATAATTTTTTAGCACACAAAAACAATTAAAGCATAGCTAAAACCCGAATATTTAAAGCAGATTTAACGCAAGCTATTTTCCATTTCTTAATTCAGGCTCTATTTGAAATGCTTTTTCAAGGTACTGGTTACCTAACTCTGCTTGCCCCAAGTTATTGTAAGTCAAACCAATATTCATTAATATTCGAGCATTTTCTGGGTCAACTTTTTCGCCTTGCTTAAATACTTCTAGTGCTTCACTTAATTTTCGTTGAATGGCATAAACAACTCCTAATTTTTGAATAATATCTGTATTTTCAGGTACCATTTGGTAAGCCTGCACTAAAATGGCTTCAGCTTTTTGAAGATTACCTAAGTTTTTTCCATAAACCTCTCCTAATTTTCCATAAGCCCTAATTAATGTTGGTTTAAACTCAATTAGTGTTTCGTAAGCATTAGCCGCATTTTCAAATTCTCCTTTCTCAGTAGCTTTATCTCCTACATATTCAAGGTTTAGTATGGCATGGTTATACTCCGGATTTATTGTTAGCACATTTCGATACATCAAAACTGCATTTTTGTAATCCTCAGCCTCTGAATAGGTATTGCCCATTAACAACATGGGTTGAATATAGCCCGGATAAATTTCAAGTGAGGCTTTTAAATAGTTGTAGGCTTCTAGAATATACTGTTTCTTTTTAGAGCTATTGTTTTCGGCTTTTGCTTTCTCTAAGCAGGCCAAGCCGGCACTCATATTCACTTTTGCACTTTGGGTAGAAACTTTTACATCTGTTAATGCAAGCGATTCATCATTTTGCCATGCGTAATTTCTGTGAATTGTTTTCGCTGAAAACCCAACCAATACAAACCCCAAAATTGCTGTTGCTAGGGTTACCTTTTCTTTTTGTTTAAAATATTTCAAAGCAAATGCAATTGCTAAGGCTATGCTTAGGCTAGATACATAGGCAAAACGCTCATTCATAAAAGTTCCTATCGGAAATAAAATGTTAGCATAAAGTATAAATGATGCAAAATAGAGTATCATGAGGTAAGCCCATTTATTCTTTTTAAACAAACCATAAATAGCAAAACCTATTAATGCAATATTTATCAATAAACTTATTAATGGTAATGCTGAAGTTAATTCTACTAAAGGAATTTGCTTGGGGTAGTAATCATGGGTTAATGGGTGAGGAAATAGTAGTAATTTGAAATAAATCAAAAAAGTTAGAAAGATGCTTCCAAACTTTTGTGAGGCAGTAGCATTTAGAAATGGGTTATTCATAAGCTCATTTGCAATGGGAGCAGAAAAGCCACCAACAACTTGTTGTCTAACCCATAAATAAAGAAGAGATATTACAAAAAGAGGAGCAATACCAATAATAAGCTTTTTCCAATTTAGCTCTAGAAAGAAAAAAACACTTAACGGAATAATTGCCAAAAAGCTAATGGAAGATTCTTTTGAAAATAAACTAAGCCCCATTGCAATAATTGCTGCTCCTAGCCATTTAAAGTCGTTAAGTTTATAGTATTCCAAAAAAGACCAAAAAGCAGAAAAAGCAAAAAGAATACTCAACAATTCATCTCTACTTTTAATATTGGCGACAACTTCAGTGTGTAGCGGATGGGCTCCGTAAATAAGTGTTGCTACCACTGAAATTGAAAAAAGCTCAATTTTTTGTTCGTTAAAAAGTAACCTCAACAAATTAAAAAGCACCAATAAGGTTAAGCCGTATAGTAGCGCATTAAAAAAGTGACTAATATGAGGGTTTCTTCCAAAAAACTCCCATTCTATGGCGTGCGTAACTAAGGCTAGTGGACGGTAGCGCCCACCTGAAACGAGGTTCTTTTTCCTTCCAAAAAAGCCAACCATAGAGTCATTGGTTACCAAATCGCTGATACCGGATATTCCATTTTTAGTGAACTCATTGTTAATGATTACAATTTTATCGTCTAAGGCATAATCAAAAGGGATGGTATTGGCGTACATTAGAAAGCCAAATAGAAAAAACAGCCAATTGGGTTTTCTTAATAACTTATCCATGATATGTAGTCATTTCGCCTTTTATAGACTCCGAGAGTGCTTTAATTATTGTATCATGATTGTATTGTTGTCCAAGCAAATGCATCAATTTAGTGATGGCAGCTTCAATTAAAATATCCGATCCATTTACCATACCAATAAGTTCTAACTTTTTACTTGTTTCATACATGCCCGGTTTTACACTTCCGGTTTCACATTGTGTAACATTGTAGATAATCTTTCCCTTTTTTATTGCCTCATCTAATGCGTCAATAAACCACTCGTCTGTTGGAGCATTACCTGATCCAAATGTTTTTAAAATTATTCCTCTAACATTTGGCGTATTTAAGATTGCATTTACCGAGGCTTTTGAAATTCCTGGATAAAGAAAAAGCACTTGAATATTGCAATCCATATCATAATTTACATTTAAGGTATCCTCTTTATAGGGTAAAATGTAATTATCGAAATACTTAATATTTACCCCAACCTTGGCTAAAATATTGT
>JAAZVO010000228.1 GCA_018623405.1 Crocinitomicaceae bacterium | reverse complement strand
TCTAGCCTTTCTTTGATATGCCTTGAGGTAACATATTTACCTTCTTTTCCAAAAAACGGTGAGTCGTTAATAGTAAAAAGCATGCTCATGGTAGGTTCATCAATTTTTATAGAACCTAAGGCAATAGGGTCTTCCTCACTTGCGATGGTATCTCCAATTTCAAAATTCTCTAAACCAACTACAGCACAAATATCTCCTGCCTCAACCCTTTCAACCCTCTTTTTTTCGAAACCTTCGAATAAGTATAATTCTTTGATTTTAGTTTTATGAATTTCCCCATCGCGCTTTACTAAAGCTATTCTTTGGTTTGCTTTTAACTCGCCTCGTTGCAACCTACCGATAGCAATTCTACCCACAAATGAAGAGTAGTCTAATGATGTAATTAACATTTGAAGTGTTCCCTCTTCAACTTTTGGCGCAGGAATTTCAGCAATTACCTTTTCCATCAAGTAAGAAATATCTTTGGTTGGAGATTTCCAATCTTCTCCCATCCAACCATTTTTAGCAGAACCAAAAACAACAGGAAAATCTAATTGATCTTCAGTGGCATCAAGGTTAAACATCAGCTCAAATACTGCTTCAACAGTTTCTTCAGGAGTACAGTTTTCTTTATCTACCTTGTTTACAACTACAATAGGCTTTAACCCAAGCTCAATTGCTTTTTGCAATACAAATCGCGTTTGTGGCATTGGTCCTTCAAAGGCATCTACCAACAAAAGAACACCATCTGCCATGTTTAATACTCGCTCTACTTCACCTCCAAAATCGGCGTGACCAGGAGTATCTATAATATTGATTTTATAATCTTTATAAGTTACAGAAACATTCTTTGATACAATGGTAATGCCCCTTTCTCTTTCCAAATCGTTGCTATCCATGATCAACTCACCCGGATTTTCATGGTCTCCAAATAATTGACCTGCATGCAGCATTTTATCTACAAGAGTTGTTTTTCCGTGGTCCACGTGAGCAATAATAGCTATGTTTCTGATTTTCATATACGTTATTCAAAAATGGCGGCAAAAGTAGTCACAAACAACGGTTCTATTGCTATGAATTTCAGTTAAATAAATTTGAACAATTCTATACTCGGAACCTTTATTAGAAAAAATCTGAAAACATGAAAAAAATAGCCCTTTACTTTTCAATGCTTTTTATTGCTGCAAGTTGCAATAGCAGCAGTGAATCTGCTCAAAATTCTGAGGAAAAAACTACAGAAGAAACTACATCGCAAGTGGAAGAAACCACTCCAAAAATTGTAACCAAAGAAATAAGTTATGAAGCCAATGATACCACCATGCAAGGTTTTATGGCAAAGCCGGGCAACATTAAAGAGAATACTCCGGGTGTTTTGGTTGTACACGAGTGGTGGGGACACAACGAGCATGCAAGAAACAAAGCAAAAGCCCTAGCTGAGTTAGGTTATGTTGCTTTTGCGGTAGATATGTATGGAGATGGAAAGCAAGCTAGCCACCCTGAAGATGCAGGAAAATTTGCAGGCATGGTAATGCAGAATATTGACGAAGCCCAACAAAGATTTAACGCTGCTTACAGTGAATTAACCAAAGTTGAAGGTGTAAATGCTGAGAAAATTGCAGCTATTGGCTTTTGTTTTGGCGGAAGTGTTGTTATGACCATGGCCAATATGGGTGTTGATTTAAAAGCCGTAACGGCATTTCATACCGGAGTTGCTATACCGGTAATGCCTGAAAAAGGAAAGTTAAATACGCCAATTTTGGTTTGTAATGGTGCAGATGATCCTTTTGTGAAGCCTGAACAAAAAACAACTTTTAGAGAAGCTATTGATGCTACAGGAGTAGATTATAAGTTTTTAGATTATCCGGGGGTTGTGCATGCCTTTACTAACCCTGGAGCAGATACCATGGGACAGAAATTCAACCTGCCGCTTGCTTACAACCAAAAAGCAGATGAAAAATCATGGAATGAAATGAAAGCGTTTTTTGAAAAGCACTTAAATTAAAGCCCTACTCCTTTTGCCATAAATACTGCCAAAATTGGCACGATACAAAGCAGCAGGAGTTCAACCAATATTATTTTTTTGATAAAGGCGGGTACCTCAACTAATTCAGAGGGCTCGCCTTTTCTATTTTTTAAAAAGAAAACTGTAGGCCAAATAGAAAGCACTCCTACTATTGAAACGAGAATAAATTTGGAAATGAAAATGGGGTTTTCAGTATAAAAAGAAGAGGGTTTACCAACCCCAAACCATAGGGTTAATCCTGCTCCAAATAATACAATACTTGCCAAACCATAAACCCCATCAATTTTTGCTAGCTTATTAATTTTCTTTTTTGAAAGAGTGTTGTCCACAACTACAAATTCTGCAAACAAACTTCCGAAAACAAATAAAATACTTAGAAAATGCAAGTACCTTATGAGCAACTCTAATGTCATACCGGCTTAAGATTAATTTTCATGGTTCTTAGGGTAAGCAATAACCCTATGGTAGTAAATATTGCTCCTGCCATCATGGGTGCACCGGGGAAAAATAAAGGTGCATTATCCTTGGTAAAAAAGGCAAAGAGTGTGGTCATCAACGGAGGTCCCACAATTGCCGTAGCACTCATCATACTGCTAATGGCACCTTGTAATTCTCCCTGTTGATTATCGGCTACTTGAGAACTCATTATACCTTGTATGGCAGGTCCTGTAATTCCGCCCAAGCAATAAGGAATACAAAAGGCAAACATCATCCAACTTTGGGTAGCAAAGGCAAAACAAACCAAGCCAACGGTGTAAAGCACCATTCCTAAATAAACCGCATTTTCTTGGCCCAATCTTGGAATTAAAGATCTTATTAGCACACCTTGCACCAAGGCGCTGATTAACCCCACAAAACCAAGTGAATATCCTACCATGGCCTCATCCCATTCGAATTTAAGCATGGTTAAATAAGCCCACGTACCTTGTACTGCATGCGAGGCGATATACACAAAAACCAAAGCGGTAAACAATCCGATTAGCAATGGATATTTTTTCATTTGAATTAAACTTCCTGCCGGATTAGCTCTTTTGATATCGAATTTCCTTCTTTTCTCTTTTGGAAGCGATTCAGGTAAAATAAAGTAACCGTAAAGCCAATTTAAGCCACTCATTACGGCTGCAGCAATAAAAGGTACTCGTGGTCCGTATTGACCTAAAACCCCGCCAATAACAGGGCCTATAATAAACCCTAAACCAAAAGCAGCACCAATCAATCCAAAATTTTGTGAGCGCTTTTCAACAGGCGAAACATCTGCTATGTAGGCTGCGCCTGTGGTAAAGCTTGCCCCCATAACTCCTGCAATTACTCTACCTACAAAAAGCCACCAAATACTTGGGGCAAAAGCTAAAAAGAGGTAATCTATACCAAAGCCAAATAAACTTGCTAATAATATTGGTCTTCTTCCAAATTGATCTGATAATCCACCTACAATTGGAGAAAAAATAAATTGAATGAAGGCATAGGCAAATAGCAGCCAACCGCCATATTCAGAAGCCACAGATAACCCCTCTCCTGTTAATTCCATAATTAAACTTGGAAAAACAGGAATTACAATACCAAATCCAATTACATCAATAAGGAGGGTAATAAAAATAAATCCAATAGCAGCCTTTTTTGCTTTCACGGTTCGCAAAGGTCAATAATTAGGCCTTTGCGTAAGAATATTTAATCAAAATTTTTGCTTAATGAGCAACATTAGGGTTGGTGCATTTTTTATTTGTGCACGCACCGCAGCATCCGCTAGTTTGATCGATGTGATTTATTTCGGCCGGAATTATTTCTACGGTTCATACACCATTGACCATTTTTGCAAAGATTGCACCAAGGCTTTGTCCGCACTTTTGCGCTCCCTCTCCGGAGTCGCTAACTATTTCTACGATGGCTTCTGATAAGGTGACCCTTTCTTGCTTTTATTGGGGTGGTTCTTGGGTGATTGTCTCCATAAAAAGGCGTGTTTGTTAGGTAATCAGCCAAAACTAGGAGTACTCCATCGGAATTAAACTACCAAATGTCAGTTTGAAAAATGAGATTTGTCAGTATTGGGGGGTGAATATGTAAGTATGTGGGTAGGTTTGTAGGTGGATAAGTTTTTAGGTATTTAGGTGTTTGGGTGTATAGGTGGGGTGCTGAACTATGATTAGATAAGGGTTATGGGTTATTAGGTTTTTGTACCTTGCAGGGCATGGAGAGGAATGGAATTTCAAAAGGAAATTTTGCGGTGATTTTTTCTTATGATAAAAGCACCGATTTAGAGGGCTATCAAGAAATGGACGCGCTTTCCTTGAAATTAGCAATGGAAACAGAAGGATATTTATGGCATGAATACAAAGGCGATGGCAATGTAGGCATTTTTATTTCTTATTGGAAAGATGAAGCTGCAATAGACCGATGGAGAAAAAATACAATTCATCAGCAAGCCAAAACAAAAGCTAAATCAACTTGGTATGATTGGTACCATTCTATGATTTGCAAAATTGAGCACACAAGTTTTAAACCCTCTGAAAATGGATAAGCTAATTGAAAAAAGAATTAGGTTACAGGCAGAGAGTTTAAATAGTTTTTACAAAAAACATT
>JAAZVO010000035.1 GCA_018623405.1 Crocinitomicaceae bacterium | reverse complement strand
GATGCTGCCTTTGCTTTAAAAAGCGATGGTGAGGTTTCTGCCCCTATAAAAACGCAATACGGATGGCATATAATTAAAAGGTTAGAATATGAGCCAATTCCTCCATTTGAAGAAGTAGAAAAAGAAATAAAAAGAAAAATTTCTAGAGATGGAAGAAGCCAAAAAACCAAAACTGCCTTTTTAGATAAATTAAAAAATACCTATCAATATAAAGTAGACGAAAAGGCTCTAAAAGAAATGGTTTCATGTATGACAGATGATTTCTTTGAGGGCCAATGGTCTGCAGAAAAAGAGTGTGCAGGTAAAGAGAAATTTCTTTTTTCTTTAGTAGATGTTGAGCAAGACAACAAAAAGTATGAATACACTCAAGCAGATTTAGCGCAATTCATGCAGTCTAACAGAAGGTATGAAAGAACTGAGGAAAACCTTGGTCAAAAAGAAACAATTCTAGGGCTTATTCTAGATAGAATGGTTGAAGCGAAAGTAATGCAGCTAGAGGATGATAACCTAGAAGAAAAGTATCCTGAATTTAAAGACATCATGAAAGAATACAGAGATGGTATTTTGCTTTTTGAATTGATGGATGAAAAAGTTTGGACCAAAGCCATAAAAGATACCGCAGGTCTAGAGGCATTTTATGAAGCCAATAAAACCAAGTTTATGTGGGATAAGCGTTTAGATGCTAAAATTTACGTTTGTAAAGATGAAGCTGTGGCCAAAAAAGCACGTAAACTAGCCAAAAAGCAAGCTAAAAAAGGTTGGTCAAACGATAGAATATTAGAAAAAATAAATGCCGATAGTCAATTGGCATTAGATATCAGAGAAGGAAAATACCTAAAAGGAGATGATCCAATTATCGATAAAATTGAATGGAAACAAGGCCTTTCAGAGAATATGAATATCGATAATCAAACCATATTTGTTAGTGTTTTACAAGTTCTTCCTCCGCAACCTAAAGCTATTTCTGAAGCAAGAGGCATCATTACAGCTGCCTACCAAACTAAATTAGAAGAGGATTGGATTAAAGAGCTTAGAAATAAATACAATTTTAAGGTGGATGAAAATGTGCTAAAAAGCATAAAATAATTTCATGCGTTTAGCCTTTGCTTTATCTACAATTTGGCTTCTTTTATTAGGTTGCGATGCACTTTTTAAGCAAAAAGAAGTAACCTTAGCAAGGGTTGGCGATAAGCAATTATTATTAAGTGAGGTAAAACCATTTATTCCAAAAGGTTATGCAACTGAAGATAGTGCCCTGTTTGTTAAAGAGCATATCAATAAATGGGTGGAGCAAGAGTTACTTTTAGCTGTTGCTGAACTAAACCTTACCGATGAGCAAAAAAATATTGAGCAACAAATTGACGACTACAGGAAATCACTTCTAATTTACGCCTATGAAAAGGAGTTTATCGACCAAAAGTTAGATACCAACACCAATGATGAAGAAATTGAAGCCTATTATAAAAACAACCTTCAAAACTTCGAACTGAAAGACTATGTAGTAAAGGTTTTGTATGCTAAGCTCGAAAAAAATGCTCCTCAACTAGCTGAATTTAGGCAAATGATGAAAGGCGCATTAAATGATAATATGCGTTACGAGTTAGAGGATTACTGCAGGCAGTTTGCTTCAAATTATATGATGGAAGACCAAATTTGGTTGTTTTTTGAAGATTTGCTGAAGGAAATACCTATTAAAACATATAACATCGACGAGTTTCTAAAAAACAATTCTTTTGTAGAATTAGAGGATGAAAGGTACATTTACTTTTTAGTTATTAAAGACTATCGCCTAAAAAACAGCGTTTCGCCTTTAGAATTAGAAAAGCAGAGAATTAAAAGCATATTGTTGAACAAGCGCAAACTAGAATTGGTAAAACAAATGAGAAAAGAGCTTTATCAGCAAGCATTAGCCAATAACCAACTTGAATTTTACAACTGATTTTGAAAAATCTTAAAGTATTTATTTCCATTTTTTTACTTGCCTTTTCGGCGATGGCACAAAACCAAGAGGTTTTAGATAGAATAGTTGCCGTAGTAGGAGATCACATCATTTTGGCAAGTGAGGTAGAAGATCAAATTCTAAAATGGGAGCAAGCAGGAGAAAAAGTGGACAGGTCATTAGAATGCGAAATGGTTGAGCAATTATTACTCTCTAAAATGTTGCTTAACCAAGCAGAGAAAGATAGCCTTTTTGTAGGCGAAGAGCAGTTAGAATTTGAGTTAGAAAGAAGGATGCGGTTTTTTATTTCTCAGTTTGGCTCTCAAGAAAAAATGGAAAAGTTCTATGGGAAATCCGTTCTTGAGTTGAAGTCAGAGTTGCGCGATTTGGTAGAAGAGCAATTGACTGTTCAGCAGATGCAACAATCGCTTACCTCAGAAACTAAGGTTACCCCAGCAGATGTAAAAGCTTTTTTTAAAAGTATTCCTAAAGATAGTCTTCCGTATATTGATTCTGAGGTTCAGGTAGCCCAAATAGTAAAAAAGCCACCAATAAGCGACGAGGAAAAACAACGCGTAAAAGACAAGCTTAAAGAAATCAAAAGCAGAGTAAATAATGGTGAAGATTTCGGGACATTAGCATTTTTATATTCAGAAGATCCCGGCAGTGCAAGAGAGAATGGAGAGTTGGGCTTTATGACACGTACCATGTTGGTGCCCGAGTTTGCAAGAGTTTTATTCAGTATGAAACTGGGTGAGGTTTCAGATATCGTTGAAACACAATACGGTTACCATCTTATCCAATTAATTGAAAAAAGAGGACAAGAAGCAAATGGAAGGCATATCCTGCTAAAACCTAGGGTTAAGCCTGAAGATTTATATGATGCCAAGTTATATTTAGACAGTATTCTTAACATTATTAATACCACCGACTCTATTGACTTTGAAGAAGCAGCAGGTTTGTATTCAGAAGATGAGGACACCAAAAACAATGGAGGCATACTCATGAACCCTATGACAGGAACTTCACGTTTCGAGATGGATGAGTTGAGTAACATAGACCCATCTTTGTTTTTCTTAATTGGAACCTTAAAAGAGGGAGATATTTCGAAGCCGGAAGTTTGGAATATGCAAGATGGCTCAAAATCATATCGTATTGTTAAGCTAATGAGTATAACAGAGCCTCACATTGCCAATTTACAGCAAGACTACAACCGACTTCAAACGCTTGCAAAGGCAAAAAAACAAGCCGATTTTATGGAGCAATGGGTTGGTGAAAACTTAGGAAAATACTACATTAAAGTTGATGAAGATTACCACACGTGCAAATTCAAAAACGAGTGGGTAAATAAAAGCGCAAACTAAACTATGGAAGATTTGAAATTCGAATCAGAGGTAAAAGCGGTGGATCATTTCCACAAACAGTACGAAAGCTTAACCAATGAAATAGGAAAAGTTATTATTGGTCAGAACGATGTGGTGGAAAAAGTATTGATTTCAATTTTTTCTAAAGGCCACTGTTTATTGGTTGGTGTTCCCGGTTTGGCTAAAACCCTTTTGGTAAATACTATTGCCCAAGCTTTAGGCTTAAGTTTTAGTAGAATTCAGTTTACACCTGACCTTATGCCTTCTGATATTATTGGGTCTGAAATTTTAGATGAAAACCGAAAATTTCAATTTAATAAGGGGCCATTATTTGCAAACCTCATTTTGGCAGATGAAATCAACCGTACCCCGCCCAAAACGCAATCAGCCCTGTTAGAAGCTATGCAAGAAAAGGCAGTTACCTCCTCCGGTCATACTTATAAATTAAGCGATCCATTTTTTGTGTTGGCCACACAAAACCCAATAGAGCAGGAGGGAACTTATCCTTTGCCTGAAGCGCAGTTAGACCGTTTTATGTTTAACGTATGGGTAGATTATCCTTCGTTTCAAGAAGAGGTAGATGTAGTTAAAAGTACAACTTCAGGTCAATCAGTTGCTGTTCAAAATGTAATGACAGCACAAGAAATTTTATTTTACCAGCAGTTGGTAAGGAAAATTCCTGTTGCTGATAATGTAATTGAATATGCTGTTAGACTCGCTGCCAAAACGAGAATAGGCAAAGGTGCTCCTGAGATTGTTAAGAATTATATAGCTTGGGGAGCAGGCCCAAGAGCATCTCAATATTTAGTAATTGGAGCTAAATGTCATGCTTTGTTAAGGGGGAAATACTCTCCTGATATGGAAGATGTTAATGCAGTTGCTATTCCCATTTTAAGGCATAGAATTGTACGAAATTACAAAGCAGAGGCAGACGGATTTACAGTTGAAAAAATCATCACTTCACTAACCGAATAAAACTAATATCATGAAAAAAGTTGCAGTATTATTATCAGGAAACGGAGTTTATGATGGTGCAGAAATTCATGAAAGCGTTTTAACCCTGCTTGCATTAGACCAAAATCAAATTGCTTATCAATGTATTGCGCCCAATATTGCACAACACCATGTTATTGATCATACCACAGGCAATGAGATGGATGAATCTAGAAATGTGTTGGTTGAAGCAGCTAGAATTGCCCGCGGAGATATAAAGTCTACCAATGAAATTAATATTTCTGATTACACAGCTTTAGTAATGCCGGGTGGATTTGGGGCGGCAAAAAATTTATCAAAATGGGCATTTAGTGGTCCTGAGGGAGCTATTGAAGAATCAACTAAAAAGTTGATTTTGGAAGCCGTTTCTGCTAAACTACCTATTGTAGCAATGTGTATGTCTCCTGTGGTTATAGCAAAGGCATTAAAGGGTTCTAGCTTTGAAGCAAAGCTTACGGTGGGTTCAACTAAAGCTAAATCTCCTTACGAAATTGAAGCTATTAGTCAGGGCATGCAAAAGATAGGTGCTGAGGCAGTAATGAAAACTGTAAATGAAGTATTAATTGATGAAAATCTAAATATTATTACCACCCCTTGTTACATGATGGAAGCATCAATTTCCGAAATAAATCAAGGCATTCAAGAAGCAATAAAGGCTTTAAAAAAGCTAATCTAATTTCAGGCGTAAAACACTTAATGAGGGATATTCCCTAATAAAAACCTTTTGTTGTTGAAGGGTATCTACGTTTATTGAAGCAGTAAGTTGCTGTTTTCCAATTCCAAAATAGGTTGTGGTAGAGGTTAATTCTCTCAAATCAGGTTTCCAATAGGTTCTATAAGGGCCAAATTCATTATTAATAACCGGAAAAGGAATTATTAATCCCGGAAGGTTGGTGCCCGATACATTAACCTTGTAAAAGTTGGAGTTGGTTTCAAGTGGTAAACCTGCAATATATAATGTGTCACCCAGGCCATAACTTCCGCTGTAATCTAGCTTAATTCTAACATTACCAAAAGGGTATTGAAAAACATCGGTATTGTAGTTTTCATTTGGTGGAATTCCCATTAATAAAGGCTTTGCCAAAAAATTACTTGGGTTTCCCCCTATAGCTTTTCTGATAAACAAGGTAGATTCATCCTTTTTTTTTGGATAATTAAAGGAGAAAATACCGTTTATGTCTGTAGTGGTTTTTTGAATCAATTTTGGTTCACCTGAGCCCGAACTTAAGTTTTCAGAATACAATTCTAGGTTTGCAAAAGCCACAGGTGTTAAATTATGGTCGTAATAGAAAGTTCCTGATATTTCGTAATGCTTTTTTAAAGGGTTTTGAAAGTTCCCCTTTTTGCACCCTAAAAAAGTCAGCAACAAAATGCCCAAAATAACTCCCTTGTTCATTATCGCTAAATTATGGGGCTAAACAACATTTTTTTTGATGGAAGTTTAAAATTTTCAACAAACTATTTTTCTTGGTACGGTTTATGAAAATTATGCGCTAATTGGATTATTTTTTATTTAAGAACAATTAATCCCTAATTATGTCGGTAATACTGATATTTTTGGGATTCTGAAAAAATCAGATTAAACTAGTGATTATGAAAATGTTTAGAAATTTATTGATGTTAACAATGAGTTTTTTGCTCGTTTCTATTGCAAATGCGCAAGATGAAAACAAGGTAGAAAACTCAAGTTTTGAAACTGTAAACGGGAAAATTAAAGGTCCGGGACAATTAGACGCAGAAGATTTTGTTCCTGAGTGGGAAGTGCCAAGAGGTTGCCCAAATGCCGATATATTTAGCAATGAAGCTAAAAAGGAAGAGATGATGATTCCTGAAAACCAATACGGAGCTTCAGATACCCAAGATGGAAATAACTATGTAGGTTTATTAGTTTATTCTGAAAGAGAAGCCGAACCAAGAATGTTCATTACCACCAAGCTTAGTAAAACCTTAATTGCTGGTAAAAAGTATTGTGTAAAATTTCATGTTAGCCTTGCAGACCTTTCCAAATATGCCATCAATAATTTAGGAGTTCATTTATCAGCTTCAAAAATTAAATATGATGATATTGAAGCCGGAGAGGTAAAACCTCAAGTAACTAAGGTAGGAAACCCTATTATTTCTGAAATGGGATTATGGACTCCCGTTTGCATGGAATATACTGCAGATGGAACAGAAAAGTATTTAACGCTTGGAAACTTCGCCAAACAAGATGAAGTACTAACACAAAAAATGAGACGTCCCCGAGAATTTACTGCACAACAAATTAGAGGTTCTTATTACTATATAGATGAAGTTTCAGTTATTGCTTCATCTCATCTCGATGCTCCATGTAAATGCGAAGAAGAAGAGGAAGATCCAAATGATAGATTGCAGGTGGTTTACAAAAAGAATGTTTCTGAAAACATGGATATGAGCGTTGAGAAACAAATTAGTTTATCTAAAGTGTTTTTCTCATCAGGAAAATATGCCCTAAACGATGACATGAAAAGTCAGCTAGCCTCTTTGATTTCATTATTAAATGATAACGCTGAAGTTTCTATAGATATTGAAGGCCATTGTGATGAAAGCGAGACGGAAATGTACAGCTTTGATATTTCAGAAAAAAGAGCAGCAGCTGTCAAAGAATATTTAGTTGCTGAGGGTATTTCAGGCAGTAGGTTAAATGTGGTTGCATTAGGTTCAGAAAACCCAGATGCTACTTCAGGTACAAGCCAAGCAAAAGCACAAAACAGAAGAGTTGAGTTTTCTGCGAAATAGCAATTTTTATTATACCAAAATTTTAAAAGGGAACATTTTATCATGGATGTTCCCTTTGTTTTTTATACCAATTGGCGGATTGACCCAAAATTTAATTCTAAATGGAGATTTTGAACAAAAAAATGATTGCCCCACGGGTATAGGACAACTATCAAAGGCAACTTATTGGCAAAGTTTAAATACGGGTACTCCTGAATACTTCAACACGCAATGCGATTTTTTTGACTTCGCCGATACTTCAAGTAAAGGTTATACCGGACTCATAATTCATAGCCAATATACCGAGGCTATTGAATATTTCGGGCAGCGGTTAAAGGCACCCCTAGATTCCGGAAAGTACAACTTGAAATTTAAAATAAAGGCAAGAAAAGGCCCTTTTTATTGTAACAATTTTGGGGTAGTGTTACGAAAGGGAGAGATAAAAATGAACTATTGGGGAAGGTGGAAAGAAAAACCTGTTTTTTATATTGATACCGTAATAAAATCCCAAAATTGGTTTTTCGTTAATACAGCAATTCAGGCAAAAGGAGGAGAAGATTTTATTGCTTTTGGTAATTTTTTGTCTGATGATTTAGTGCAACTACAGGTTGACAGGAGTGAAAAAGTAACAGATGGATGGCAATCATATTATTATTTAGATGATATAGAATTATCAAAAGTGGGAGGAATAATTAATAAAGGAACAATAGAAGCTCCAAAATCAAAGAAAAAGTTAGTTATTTATTTTGATTCAGATTCTTACTATTTAGCTGAAAACTACCAAGACTCCATCAACCAATTTGTAAAAATGGCAGTTACAAAACCTCCTTTTAATTGTACTTTAATTGGTCATACCGATTCTGATGGAACGGAAAAGTATAATTTCGATTTATCATTTAACAGGGTTTTGGCGGTAAAAAATTATCTTTCACAAATGTTTCCTGATACATTTCAGTTTGTTTTAGTTCCAAAAGGAGAAACTGAGCCTTTCAATACAGAGCAAAACGAATCAGACAAAGGCTTAAACAGAAGAGTTGAACTTCAAATAGATTAATGGAAAAAACAAAATCTCAAAAGAAAGTCATAAATGCGTGGGCCTTTTACGATTGGGCAAACTCTTCATACCCCTTAGTAATTACAACTGCAATTTTTCCACTTTTTTACGCGGCTGTAACTAGTGGTAACAAAGAAGTAATTGGAGATTATGAAGCTGATGTAGTTTACTTTTTCGGGTTTAGGTTTGTAAATACCGCCCTTTATTCTTTTGTTACATCAGCCTCTTTTTTGGTTGTGGCGTTTATTTCACCATTACTTTCAGGCATTGCAGATTATTCGGGCAATAAAAGGTATTTCTTAAGTCTATTCTGTTATTTGGGTTCGTTGGCTTGCATTGGGTTGTTTTTTTTCGATGTAAGTTACCTAGAGTTTTCAATGATATTTCCATTTTTAGCGAGTATTGGTTATTGGGGAAGTATGGTGTTTTATAACGCCTATTTACCCGAAATTGCTCCTCCTGAAGAACATGACAGAATTAGCGCTCGTGGATTTACAATGGGCTATATTGGAAGTGTTATTTTATTGGTGGGAAACCTTGTTGCTATTCAAGCTTTTGGAATGCCAGCAAAATGGGCATTTGTTACTGTAGGTATTTGGTGGGCAGGTTTTGCTCAAATCACTTTAAGAAGATTACCTAAAAACCCATACCATCATAAAGTAGCAAAAAGCGATTCACTTTTTCAAAAAGGATATCAAGAAATAAAAAAGGTTTGGAAACAACTTAAACATCAAATTGCTTTAAGGCGATTTTTGAGGTCCTACTTTGTTTACAATATGGGGGTTCAAACAGTAATGTTGGTGGCAATTTTGTTTGCCAATAAAGAAATTAATTGGCCTATTGATCCTACCACCGGGCAACCTGATACCTCAGGGTTAATAATTGCGGTGGTAATTATTCAACTAATTGCAAGTGTAGGGGCATTTGTTATGAGCAGGGCAAGTTTTAAGGTAGGCAACATAATGGTTTTAAAGATAGTTGTGGGGCTTTGGGTAATAATTTGCATGGCTGCCTATTTTATTCATACCCCTTTAGAGTTTTATATGATGGCGGCCGCCGTTGGCTTTGTAATGGGAGGAATTCAAAGTATGTCGCGTTCTACTTATTCTAAACTACTGCCCGAAACAGAAGACCATGCCTCTTACTTTTCGTTTTTTGATGTTGCAGAAAAGGTAGGAATTGTATTAGGCACATTTGCCTTTGGTTACATTGAAGATTTTACCGGCTCAATGAGAAATTCGGTTTTGGTGTTAATTGTGTTTTTTGTTGTTGGCTTTTTGTTACTTCAATCTATACCGAAGGTTAAGGCGCTTTTACCCCAAAAATCGGTCTAACTTCATTATTTTCGCGGCTCAAAAATTGCCACTTTGGAAGAAAGAACTTATGATGTAGCTGTAATTGGCGGTGGAATTGTTGGTGCTGCTACAGCTTACAAACTACAGATTAACTACCCTCACCTAAAAATTGCATTATTCGAAAAAGAAGGAAGTTTAGCTCCTCACCAAACAGGAAATAATTCTGGAGTAATTCATTCAGGAATATATTACAAGCCGGGTTCTTACAAGGCGCGTAATTGTGTTGAAGGTAGAAGAGAGTTGGTAAAGTTTGCTCAAGACCACAAGGTTTCTCATGATGTATGTGGGAAAGTTATTGCGGCAACTGAAGAAAAAGAGCTTCCTTTTTTAGGAAAAATTTACGAGCACGGAATTGCAAATGGGGTAGAGGGAGTTGAAAAAATTACTCCTGAACAAATCAAAGAAATTGAGCCCGAGGTAAAAGCTATTGCCGGCATTTTTGTGAGTTGCACAGGAATAATAGATTACCGAGCCGCAACCATAAAAATGGGTGAGTTATTTGAAGCAGCAAACCCCAACTCTAAAGTTTTGTTAAATCATAAGGTTGAAGACTTATCCCGGGAAGGTGAGATTTCCGTTATTAAAACTTCAAAAGGAACCTACAAATCAAAATTTTTGATTTTTTGTGGAGGCCTGTTTGCTGATAGGCTTGCAAAAAAAGATGGTGTTAACTTAAAGGAAAAAGTGGTTGGTTTTAGAGGAGATTATTATGAACTAGAAGACCATGCAAAACACAAGGTGAAAAATTTGATTTATCCTGTGCCTGATCCGGCATTTCCATTTTTAGGAGTTCACTTTACAAGAATGACCAATGGAGAGGTGGAGTGTGGTCCGAATGCAGTTTTTACCTTTAAAAGAGAAGGCTACAACAAAACAGATTTCAACTTAAAAGACACTGTTGATGCATTAACTTACCGAGGTACGTGGAATCTGTTCTTAAAAAATATGAGCTACGGAATTAATGAGTACCGTAGAGCATTTTCAAAAAGACTCTTTCTGAAAACCTTACAAAGGTTAATTCCTAGTTTGAAAATGGAAGATTTAAGGCCTGGAAGGGCAGGAGTTAGGGCCTTGTTATTAAGCCAAGATGGTGATACTAAGGATGATTTTAGAATTGAATATTACAAAAACTCTTTACACGTATTGAATGCACCCTCACCTGCAGCTACAGCATCTTTAGCAATCGGGGATGAGGTAAGAAAAATGGCTGAAAAGTATTTTAAGTTAGAAAAGTAAAAAGGTTATTCAATCACCTTATATTTTTCTCTGATATCCTCCCAATTCCAAATAAAGTTAGCTACAATTTCGTCTAACCTTTTTAAGAAGATTGGGTTTGGTGTTTTCATTTTTCGGAAATAATCTTGCTGATACTCATTTAAGTTGTACTTAAAAAAGATAGCCTTGCTCATGGCATAATGCGTATTCTTTGATGGATGATTAACCCTCTTAAGATAGTTTTGATAATGATTAATCAACTTTTTAAGGTCTGTAAGATCTAATTGTAAGGCTGCCGCAAGCTTTTTGTGGATTTTGTCTAACAATCTAATGTCTTGGTAATCTGTAAAATACTTAGGTATGTATTCAAGATTTCCCGCTAAAACAATCATTAAAAATTCATCAGAATTTTCAGGGTCTATAATTGGGGGGCTAGCAAACTCAGGATCCTCAGTAATTAAAAGAGCTACTTCGGCAAAACCTTCATCGCAAGTTTTAAGAGTCGAGGTTACAAAAATCTGGGAAAGCTTGTCTTCAGTTATTTTTTTCTTAGTTAGGAAAGAAAGCATATAGTTTTTCCGATTTTGTTAACAAAACTAAGGCAGAGATACAGGGCTAACTTTTCAACAATGTTTTAGTTTTTAACAAAGTTTTCAACTATTTTTTTTATAACTCCCTAAAAATCAGTAATTGGTTATTAACAATCTAAATAATCACCTTAAAAAATGGTAACTTAAACTTGTTCCTTCTCTAATCATAGATTAATAATTTCAGCTAATGTTTGATGATTAAATTTACTGAATGAAAACCCTTTACATTGTACGGCACGCTAAGTCTAGTTGGCGAGATATTGATTTGGCAGATATTGATAGACCTCTAAAAAATAGAGGTGTAAATGATGCCATTATAGTAGGTGAGCGATTGAAAGATAGGGATATTATCCCCGACTTAATTTTTACCTCAAATGCCATTAGGGCATTCCACACAGCAACAATTATTTGCAGACATATCGATTTTCCGTTTCAGCGCTTGAGCATCAGAAAAGAAATATATTCTGCTTCAAAAGATTCGCTCTTTCACTTTATTGGCGAGGTAAATGATCAGTACGATACTTTAATGTTGGTAGGTCATGACCCTGCACTAACCAACTTTGTGAATCACTTTTTAGAACACAATTCTTTAGATAAAATCCCAACATCATCGGTAATTGAAATTAAATTTATGGCCGAAAGTTGGAAAGTGCTTAAAAAGAGTTCAGGAAAAACCATCACCCAAATTCTCCCGAAAACAATGCAAACCTTGAAATTGAAATAATGGCAAAAAAATTTGAATTTGTAAATAGGGAAATTAGTTGGCTTTCGTTTAACGAACGGGTATTGCAAGAGGCTGCCGATGAGCGAAATCCCCTTATTGAAAGAATGCGTTTTTTGGGTATTTTTTCAAATAATCGTGATGAGTTTTTCCGTGTGCGGGTTGCAACGGTAAAAAGAATGGCTCATTTCGGTATGCGCGACTTAGACCCTCAGTACCCTGATCCTCAAAAGCTACTGAATCAAATACAAAGAATTACATTAAAGCAGCAGGAGCGTTTCCATCAGATTTACGATGAATTATTGGAAAAGCTTGAAAAAAAAAATATTTATATCATCAATGAAACGGAGGTTTTTCCCGAGCATACTCAATTTATAAGGAACTTTTTTGAGCAAAAGGTTTATCCGGCATTGGTGCCTATTATGCTCGACAATGTAAAAGAGTTTCCTTATTTAAAAGACAAGGAAATCTACTTTGCTGTTGAGCTGCTAAATAAAGGAGAGAAAAAGCATAAGTATGCCATTATTGAATTACCCGTAAGTACCGTTGGAAGGTTTTTGGTGTTGCCACCAATCAACAATAAGAAATTCATTATTTTAATTGATGATGTAATACGCTTTTGTTTAGATGAGGTATTTAAAGTATTTGAATATGATGAGATTAAAGCCTATACCATAAAAGTAACACGTGATGCAGAGTTAGACTTAGATAACGACGTTTCAAAAAGCTTTTTGGAGAAAATGAAAAAAAGCTTGAAAAAAAGAAAGTTGGGCGAACCTGTTCGTTTTGTGTATGATAAAAATATCTCTAAAAGTTTACTTAAGTACTTTATGGATAAATTAGGGATGGATGAGGATGATAACCTAATTCCCGGGCAGCGCTATCACAACTTTAAAGACTTTATTAAATTCCCTGTAGTTGGTGATAAATCACTTACTTATGAGCGAATAAATCAATTACCAATTAAGCAATTAGAATCAGAGAAATCGGTATTTAAGGCCATAAAGAAAAAAGATGTTTTAATCCATTATCCGTATCAAAGCTTCAATTACTTTATTGACCTATTACGAGAGGCAGCTATCGACCCTCAAGTAAGGTCAATAAAAATTACAATTTACAGGTTAGCTTCTGAGAGTAAGGTGGTAAATGCGTTGATAAATGCTGCTAAAAACGGAAAAAAAGTAACTGCCGTAATTGAACTTCAAGCAAGGTTTGATGAAGAAAATAACATCTATTGGTCTAACCAATTGCAGGAGGAGGGAGTGAAAGTATTGCACGGTATGGCAGGATTAAAAATTCATTCAAAAATCTGCATTATTAAGCGAAAGGAAAATGGCAAGTACATTAACTATTGTTCCATTGGTACAGGAAATTATAATGAATCTACGGCCAATTTATATAGCGACTTTTCTTTATTTACAGCTAATACCTCTCTAACCAACGAGGTAGCAAGGGTTTTTAAAATGATAGAAGGAAAAATAGCTCCATATTATTATAAGCACCTTGTTCTTTCTCCAACAAATCTTAGGAATAAATTAGTGAGGTTAATAAACACCGAAAAGCGAAATGCTTTAGCAGGAAAAGAAGCTTACATTTATTTGAAACTTAATAGCTTGGTAGATAATGATTTAATTACCAAATTATATCAAGCAAGTAAGGCAGGTGTTAAAATAAAATTGAATGTAAGGGGAATTTGCTCATTAATTCCGGGAGTAAAAGGTATGAGTGATAACATAGAAGCCATCAGCATTTTAGATAAGTTTTTGGAACATAGTAGAGTATATGTTTTCTGTAATGGAGGAAAACCAAAGTATTACATTTCTTCTGCAGATTGGATGGTAAGGAATTTGGATAGAAGGATTGAAGTTACTTGCCCTATTTATGATAAAGACCTTCAAAAAGAATTGCAAGACTTTCTAGAAATTCAAAATCAAGACAATATAAAAGCTAGAATTTTGAACGCCAAACAAAACAATCCTTACCGCTCAAAAAATGCCCTAAAACCTATTAGAGCTCAGTTTGATCTTTACGAATATTATAAACAAAAATCTTAATGACTTTAGTTTCTAACCGATATGCTGCTATAGATATAGGTAGTAATGCCATACGACTATTAATTATGGATGTGCATGAATACCGACAAAAAACTTATTTTAAAAAGGTATCCTTAACCCGTGTTCCTGTGCGTTTGGGTGAAGATGTTTTTATAAAAGGAAAAATCAGTAAACGAAACAGAAAACGTATGATGCACGCTTTAAAGTCTTTTTATCATTTAATGGAGTTACATGAAATTACGGACTATAAAGCTTGCGCTACATCAGCCATGCGCGATTCAAAAAATGGAAAGGAAATAGTTGAAGAAATTCAATCTGAAACAGGAATAAATATTGAAGTAATTGATGGTAAACGCGAAGCCGAAATTATTTATTCAACCCATATAGAAGAACTTATAGACCCCTCTAAAAACTACGTTTATATAGATGTTGGAGGAGGTAGTACGGAGTTAACCCTTTTTGCAAATGGAAAACAGCAGATGTTACAATCATTTAACATTGGTACTATTAGAATTTTACATGATTTAGTTGCTCATGAAGAGTGGGAAAGAATGAAGATTTGGTTAAAAGAAAATGCCCGTGACCTTTCTAACCTTTATGCCATTGGTTCGGGTGGAAACATTAACCGTTTGTATAAAATGGCAGGAAAATCTAATTGGAAAAACATTAAAAGGTCTGAAATAAAAGGCCTTTTTGATATGTTATCGTCATACAGTTATGAAGAACGTGTTACGGAACTAAACTTGAATAAAGATAGGGCAGACGTAATCATACCCGCTTCTACCATATTTCTAAATGTATTAAGATGGAGTAAAGCCAAAGAGGTAATTGTACCTAAAATGGGATTATCTGATGGGCTTGTTAGGCTTATGCACTCCAAGCAAAAAAAAGTGCCGAATTAAATTAATCCGGCACTCATATTATTTTATGTAACTAATTGGTTAAAACCAATGTTATATTAATTATTTCCTAAAATTAAAGGCAACCCTTCGTCTCCTCCGCCAACAACAACAACTTTAGCATTTGGAGAATTGGCAAGTTTTAAAGTTGCTTCAATCCCCTTTTCTTTTAAGATTTTATCGGTTAATGATTTACTGATAATCTCATTTGCTTTTGCTTTTCCTTCAGCTTCTAAAATTTGGCGTTCTGCTTCCTTAGAAGCTTTGGCTAATCTAAATTCGTATTCTAAGGTTTCTTGCTCTTGCTTTAGCTTAGTTTCAATAGCTTGCTTAATGGTTGGTGGTAACTCAATTGAACGAATTAAAATACGCTCAACATTTACGTATTTGTCTTTACAGATATTTGTGGTTTCCTCATAAATTTCGTTGGTAATAACCTCTCTTTTAGAAGAATATATTTCTTCAGGGGTATATCTACCTACAACTAAACGTGCAGCTGAACGTATGGCAGGAATTACAACTTTTTTTATGTAGTTTTCCCTAATCTCGCTGTGTAAGTAACCAAGGTTTGGAATATCTGGTCTAAACCACATCGAAACATCCACTTTTATTTCCAATCCATTGCTAGACAATACATTTAATACCTCAGCAATCTCTTGTTGGGTAACGTCATACACAATCATGTCGTTCCAAGGAGCTTTAAAGTGAAAACCTTCACCATAAACTTGTTCTTTTTCTATACCTCCGCTAAAAGGCTTAAATAAAATACCTGATTGCCCCGGACTAAGGGTTACAGTTATTCTGTTCCAAAAAGTAATAACAAGAATTAGTGCAGCTACTCCAATAATTATAGGAATAATCTTTTTTAGATTAAACTCTTGGTTGTTTTGATCCCATTGATTTGCCATAATGCTATGATTTTGATTTTATTAATTCTCCTTCGTATAATTTATTATTTAACGTCGCTTTAAAGCGATATTTATTTTGTTCAACGCCAACAATACTTACATTCATGGTATCTTTTTGTATTTTCATGAAGTTGGCAGGTTGATTACTTTCTTGTAATACAAGTTGGTAAGCACAGTTAGAGGTCCAAATTATTTCATAAACATCTTTTGTGCTTTTCTTTTTACTTGTTTCAATTTGTTGATTTTCAGTTCTTTCAATTTTAAGGTCTAAACCCGAGTTCGTTGGATACT